>JACMOY010000158.1 GCA_014377795.1 Actinomycetota bacterium
CACCCCACCGGGTGCTCCTGCCACCGCAGTCACGCGCCGTCCGCTGCCGATCCACCGCCGACGGCCGCGCCCACCCGTGCTCGCACCACCCGATCGAGGTCACCGATGACAGCCCTGCCCATCCCGTTCGACCCCGACCTGCCGGTCTTCC
Organism: Actinomycetota bacterium; assembly: GCA_014377795.1. GTDB lineage: Bacteria > Actinomycetota > Actinomycetes > Actinomycetales > Angustibacteraceae > JACMOY01. The sequence goes on from JACMOY010000158.1 coordinate 152, forward strand.
GCTACCACCTGGGCGGCAAGCTCGCGGTGGCGCCGCGTCGCCCCCTGGCCGGCCGCGGCGACCTGTCGCTGGCCTACACCCCGGGCGTCGCCGAGATCTCGCGGGCGATCGCCGCCGACCCCACCCTCGCGGACGTCTACACCTCGCGCGCCAACACCGTCGCGGTCATCAGCGACGGGACGGCGGTGCTGGGCCTGGGTGACATCGGCCCGGCCGCCGCACTTCCGGTGATGGAGGGCAAGGCGGTGCTGTTCAAGCACTTCGCCGACGTCGACGCCGTCCCGATCTGCCTGGACACCACCGACGTCGACGAGCTGGTCGACACGATCGCCCGGCTGGCCCCGACGTACGGCGGGATCAACCTCGAGGACATCTCGGCGCCGCGCTGCTTCGAGGTCGAGCGGCGGCTGCAGGAGCGGCTGCGCATCCCGGTGTTCCACGACGACCAGCACGGGACGGCGATCGTCGTCCTCGCGGCCCTGACCAACGCCGCGGTGGTGGTCGGCAAGGCGCTCACGACGCTGCGCGTGGTGATCAGTGGCGCGGGGGCCGCCGGGGTCGCCGTGGCCGGCATCCTGCGCCGGGCCGGGATCGCCGACGTCATCGCCTGCGACAGCCGCGGCATCATCCACACCGGCCGCACCGACCTCGCCGAGCACAAGCGTCGACTGACCCTGACGACGAACCCGCGGGACGTGACCGGCGACCTCGCGGCTGCGCTCGTGGACGCCGACGTGTACGTCGGTGTCAGCGGCGGCACCGTGCCCGAGGTCGCCCTGGGCCGGCTCGCCGACCGCGCGATCATCCTCGCGCTGGCCAACCCCGACCCCGAGGTCGATCCCGTCGTGGCCGCCCGGTACGCCGAGGTCGTCGCGACCGGCCGCAGCGACCACCCGAACCAGATCAACAACGTGCTCGCGTTCCCGGGGGTCTTCCGCGGGGCCCTGGACGTGCGCGCGTCGCGGATCAGCGAGGGCATGAAGCTGGCTGCGGCGCAGGCGATCGCCGCGCTGCTGCCGCACCCCACCGCCGGCGAGATCATCCCCGGGGTCTTCGACGAGCGCATCGTGCCCGCGGTGTCGGCCGCCGTGGCAGCGGCGGCGCGCACCGAGGGGCTGGCCCGCGGCTGAGCGCGCCCGGCGCGTTCTCAGGCAGGGGGGACCACCTGGCTGGGCAACGGCTGGGTCAGGGTGGTCGTGAGGGTGCGTTCGAGCACCTGGGCTCCGCCGACGACCTTGGCGTGCTCGACCTCGGCGACGAGCCGACGTCCGCGCACGTCGACCGTCATCACGCCGTTGCTGAACCACGGTCCGTCGTCGACGGCCCACGAGATCGGCGGTTCGACGACGCCGGCGCGGCGGGCCAGCCAGGCCAGCGACCGGCTGAGCACCGGTCGCTCGAGCAGCCGGTTCACCACCCTGATCGGGACGTTGAGCGGGTTGCGGAACGGCGACATGGTGAGCTGGTGGACGGCCGTGCGGGCCGGGTCGACGCCCCCCACCCGGGCGCGGGCAACGTACGAGCAGTGCACGTCGCCCGAGAGCCACACGATGCTGGCGGGCGGTCGCTCGCGGCCCGCGATCGACTGCACCAGGGCGACCATCGCGTCGAACGAGCGGCGGAACGCCGCCCAGTGCTCGAGGTCGACGGCCAGCCGCAGCTTCTCGCCCAGGCGCTTGCCCCAGGCGCCCCAGGCCCCCTCGGCGACCGCCTCGTCCCAGCCCTCGAGGTGGTGGACGCCGTGCAGCAGCAGGAAGGGCAGCGACGTGCCGATCAGCAGGTGGTCGACGTCGGCGTCGGTGGCCTCGACCACCCACGCCCACTCCTTGGCGTCGACCATCGCGCGCCTCGACGGCTCGGGCTGGCGCGGGCAGCGCGAGTCGACGACGACCAGGCGGGTGCGTCCGAAGTCGCGCGAGAAGCTCCACCGCGACGAGTCGGGCTCGGTGTCGGTGCGGACGGCGAAGTCGGCCAGCAGCCGCTCGCGCGTCGCCGCGTCCGGCGCCTCGCGCACCTGTCGGTACAGGACGTCGTCGCCCAGCTCGGTCGGCGACAGGTTGCCCAGGTGCTGGTAGACCCAGTACGACGAGAAGGCCCCGATGACGCGGTCGCGGAACCACGGCTTGGCGCTGGTCTCCTGGCGCCAGGTCCACGAGCTGTTCCAGTCGTCGCGCAGGTCGTGGTCGTCGAGGATCATCGCGGTCGGCACCGTCGAGAGCAGCCAGCGCACCGCAGGCGTCCGCCACGACTCCTGGTACAGCCAGGTGTACTCCTCGAAGTCCACGATCTCGGCGCGGACCTCGTCGTCGTCCGAACGGCGCCCGTCGTGGTCATGCAACCGCTCCAGCCGCTGGGTGAGTGCCGGCGACGGGTCGTCGGCGTACACCTGGTCGCCGACCAGCAGCATCGCGTCCGGCCAGCTCTGGCGGTCACCGACCATCATCCGCTCGGCGAGCGCGACCAGCGCGTCCGCGCCGACCTGGCGCAGCGACGTGGGGTCGAGGGGCGCCGCCCGCCGGCACGAGCCGAAGGCCAGGCGCAGCCGCTCGGGGTCGCCGAGCGTGCGCACGACGCTCGGGGGGTTCGGCGAGCCGGGCTCGGGCCACGCGCGCTCGCCGTCCAGGTTCACCTGGTATGCCGTCTCGGTGTCGGGCTCGAGCCCACGCACGACGACGACCGCGTAGTGGTGGCCGTGCACCTCCCATGTCGCCTCGCGCTCGGTGCGCTCACCCGCGACGACCTCGACCTCGCACTCGCGGTCGGTCTCGACCCACACGGTGGCGCTGTCGCGGTCGACGTAGCGCAGCAGGGGGCCGACGACGACGTGAGGGCTCGCGCTCATCGGGCTAGGGTCGCATCATGATCGCCGTCTACGCCTCCTCGCAGTCCGCCGACGACCCGCTCTCGGCCCTCGAGGTCGGCGAGCGACCTGCACCCGAGGTGCCCGAGGGCTGGGCCCGGGTGCGGCTGCGTGCCGCGAGCCTGAACCACCACGACGTCTGGAGCCTGCGCGGGGTCGGGCTGCCCGCCGACCGGCTGCCGATGATCCTTGGTTGCGACGGCGCCGGCGTCGACGACGACGGCAACGAGGTGGTCGTGCACGCTGTCGTGTCCGACCCGCAGTGGCGTGGTGACGAGACCCTCGACCCCAAGCGCTCGCTGCTGTCCGAGCGTCACCAGGGGACCCTGGCCGACGAGGTCGTCGTGCCGCGGCGCAACCTGGTGCCCAAGCCGGCGTCGCTCAGCTTCGAGCAGGCGGCCTGCCTGCCGACCTCCTGGCTGACGGCGTACCGCATGCTCTTCACCCAGTCCGGTCTCGCGCCGGGCTCGACGGTGCTCGTCCAGGGCGCCGGCGGCGGGGTCGCGACCGCCCTGGTGGCGCTCGGAACCGCTGCGGGGTATCGCATGTGGGTCACCAGCCGCGATGAGGCCAAGGGTGCGCGCGCCGTCGAGCTCGGCGCCGACCAGGCGTTCGCGGACGGCGCCCGGCTGCCCGAGCGCGTCGACGCCGTGATGGAGACGGTCGGCCAGGCCACCTGGTCGCACTCGGTCAAGGCGCTCAAGCCCGGCGGCACGATCGTGATCTCGGGCGCCACCAGCGGCGACGCGCCGCCCGCCGAGCTCACCCGCGTCTTCTTCCTGCAGCTGCGGGTGGTGGGGTCGACCATGGGCACCCGCGATGAGCTGGCCCGGCTGATCCAGCTGTGCGTCACCACCGGTGTGCGGCCGGTCATCGACCGCGTGCTGCCGCTCGAGCAGGCCCGCGAGGGGTTCGCCGCGATGATCGACGGCGAGCTGTTCGGCAAGGTCGTCTTCACCCGCTGACCCCGCTGACCCCTCTTGCCCCGTTCGCGCTCTGGTCGTGCGAGCGGCCGCGGTCCTATGCTCGGGCCGTCCGGCCGGGGGTCGGGGTCAGGGGAGACGTCGTGATCAGGTTGCTGCCCGCGGTGCTCGAGATCGGTCTGCTCGTCTACTGCCTGATCGACTGCCTGCAGACCGACGCGCTGGTGGTGCGCAACCTGCCCAAGCTCGGCTGGGTGGTGCTGATCATCGTCCTGCCCCTGATCGGCGGCATCGCCTGGTTGGTGGCCGGTCGGCCCGAACGTTCGGCCGGTCGTCCGGTGGCGTGGCGGTCGACGGCCACGGCCGGGTACCCCGAGTACGAGCGCCCGTTCGAGGCGAGCGCCGCGAGCAGGGCCATCGACGAGCGGTTGCGCGAGGAGCAGGCCCGCGTCGACCTGGAGCACGAGCAGGCGCTGCACCGCTGGGAGAAGAGCCTGCTCGAGCGCGAGGCGCGGCTGCAGACCCCCGAGCCGCCGGCCGCGCTCGACTGGCCCGCGACGGGGCAACGCAGCGTCGATCTCGTGGGCGTCGGGGCGTCGATCTCGGCGCGGCCGGCGGGGTGATGCTGTAGCCGGGCCTGCGGCCTTTGTCCTCGCGGACGACCAGGCCCTCCTGCTCGAGCCGGGCCAGCCGCGGGGAGACGGTGCGGGCGCTGGGGGGTGCATCCCCTGGAACCGCTCCTCGAGGGCGCGGATCCCCCCGTAGCCGTGGCGCGGTGCCTGCGCCAGCAGAGCCAGCAGGTACAGCCGCAGCCG
>JACMOY010000159.1 GCA_014377795.1 Actinomycetota bacterium
GATGAGGTCCCTGCCGAGCTCGCCGGATTCTGACGGGGCAGTGGTCCAGCCCACGACGCAGCGGCTGTAGATGTCCAAGATGACGTAGAGGTCGTAGTAGAGACCACGGTCGGGTTCGCGCAACGTCATGATGTCCCACGACCACCCGACGTTGGCTGCGATCGCGACAAGCTCGCGTTTGACCTTGGCCAGGTGGCTGGCCTGGGAACGGCGCTCCCGGACTTATCCGGTGGCCCGCGAGATCCGGTACATGCTGGAGATCAAGCAGTAGTAGCGGCCCTCGTCGAGCTCACGGGCCCAGACCTGCGCGACCGCCAGGTCGCAGTGCTCCGGAGCCCGCAGCACTGATAGCACGATCTGCTGTTCAGCTGGCGTGAGGACGGTCGGGGGGGGGGCCCCCGGCTGCCGCAGCCGCTCAACGGACCCCGCAGATATTTCTGCAACCTCCGGAGGCACCCATCACGCAACCGCACCCCATCGCCCAGCGCGCCAACCTGCACGTCATCACCGCGCAGCTCGACATCGGCGGGGACATCCACCCCCGACGAACGAAAGACCAGCTGGCCGATATCGACAGCCTCAGCATCACGCGCATCATCGACTGCCGCATCGAGTGGAACGATGAAGCGCTCTTCGCCGAGCATCTCCCCCACATCAGTACGTGCATAACGGTATGGACGACGCAGGTCAGGACGACCCCGTCGAGTGGTTCGATGCCGCGATGGCCTGGCTCGACACCGCCGGCCCAAGCGCTGTGGTTCTTACGCACTGCCACATGGGCATCAGACGCGGTCCCTGGCGTCGGCCACTTCGCTCTGAGCTCGCTCGTAGGCGATCTGCTCCACCGAGCGTGACTCGTATGCTGGTCGGCTCATCTGACGGTCGTCAGATTCACTGCTGGAGCAGGGGGAATCGCAGTGGCCACTTGCCTTGGAGGCATCGCCCACATCCTGCGTCTCGGCGAGTCGGAAGCCGCGCAACCGTGTCGCTGACAGGGTTGAACGCGGTGCCGGTCACCGAGGGCCGGGCCGCGACGACAAGCGAGCACGCAGTCAGGCAGCGTGACGGGAGAGTGCGCTCCACACCCCTGTGCTGGTCGAGGCCTTTTGGGTGCCAGGCGTGCTCAGCGAGCCACGCTGCGGTGGCGACCGCTTCTGGGATGAGCCTGGAAGGACCTATAAAGCAGTGAGGGCCTTGATCGTGATCAAGGCCCTCACTGCACTCTCGTTGTAGCGGGGGCAGGATTTGAACCTGCGACCTCTGGGTTATGAGCCCAGCGAGCTACCGAGCTGCTCCACCCCGCGCCGAACGACCTTGCGGCCGTACGTCCCTCAGGTTACGTCAGGACGTACGGCACGGGCAAATCGGCCCGGCCTACGGGGTCGCCGTCGGCACCGGGGTGGGCTGCGACAACGGCGTCCCGGTGGCCGACGGCGTCGGGATGGCGGTGGCCGTCGGGGCCGCGGTGGGCGTACCGGTCGCGGGGACGGCCGGCGCCTTCGCGTCGGCTGCCACGGCCCGGGCGAGCGCGTCCTGCAGAGCCTTCTGGGCCACGCCGTACGCCGCGAAGTCCTGCTTGGCCAAGGCGGCCTGACCGTCCTTGATCGCCTGTTGCGCGTCGGCGAGCGCGGCCTTCAGCTGCTGCGAGGAGCTCTGGGCCGGGCCGGTCGGTTTCTTACCGCCACCGGCCACGTTGCCGTCCGGCGCCGTGGCCCCGGAGTTGCCGCCGAACACCTGGTTCAGCGCCTCGTCCAACGTGTCGGCGAACCCGATCTTGTCGCCGAAGGAGACGAGCACCTTCTGCAGCAGCGGGTACGACGTCGCGCCGGCGCCGCGCACGTACACGGGCTGCACATAGAGCAGACCACCACCGACGGGCAGCGTCAGCAGGTTGCCGCTCTCGACCCGCGAGTTGCCCCCGGCCGAGCGCAGCAGGTTCAGGTTCTGCGACACCGTCGGGTTGGCGTTGAAGTTGTTCTGCACCTGCCCGGGCCCGGAGACCACGGTGTCCTTCGGCAGCTGCAGCACGCGCAGCTGGCCGTAGCCGGGGCGCTTGACCCCCGCGGTGGTGCCGGGGTCGGCGTCGACGGCGGCGAAGGCCGTCAGCACGTTGCGCGTGCCGGTACCGCTGGGGATGAACGTCGACGTCAGCGAGAACGACGCCGCGTCGGTGCCGGGCATCTGCAGCGTCAGGTAGTACGGGGGCTGGTCGACGCCGGCGGCCTTGGTCGGGTCGTCCGGCACCCGCCAGAAGTCGCTGCCGCCGTAGAAGGTGCCCGGGTTGGTGACGTGGTAGCGGGCGAACAGCGTGCGCTGCACCTTGAACAGGTCCTCGGGGTAGCGCAGGTGCGACATCAGGTCGGACGACACCTGCGACAGCGGCTTGACGCTGCCGGGGAACGCCTTCATCCACGTCTTGAGGATCGGGTCGCTCGCGTCCCACGCGTAGAGCGTCACGCTGCCGTCGAAGGCGTCGACGGTGGCCTTGACCGAGTTGCGGATGTAGTTGATCCGCTCGGCCGGCAGCGCGGTGACAGCGCCCTGGCGGGCGGTGATGGAGTCCTGCGTGGCCCGGTCCAGCGTGGTCTTCTGCGCGTTCGGGTAGGCATCCGTGGTCGTGTAGCCGTCCAGGATCCACTTGACCCGACCGTCGACGACCGCGGGGTACGGGTCGCCGTCCAACGTCAACCAGGGGGCCGCCTTCTCGACGCGGTCCCGCGGGTTGCGGTCGTACAGGATGCGCGACGAGTCGTTGATCCGGTTGGACAGCAGGATGTTCTGCTCCTGGAAGGTGAGCGCGTACGCCGCCCGCCTGGCGAACGAGCTCAGGGCGACACCACCCTTGCCGTTGTACGTCGTGGTCGTGTTGCCGTTCTGGCTCGCGTCGGGGTAGTCGAACTCGAACGGCGTGGTGCCCGTGGGTGCACCCACGATCGAGTACGACGGGGACTGCTCACCGAAGTAGATCCGCGGCTCGTACTTGCCCAGCTCACCGGTCGGCGGGATCTGGCCCTCGTAGAACACCGGCTTGCCGTCGGTGGTGCGCTGCGTGCCGTAGGCCGCGACGAGGCCGTACCCGTGCGTGTAGTAGGTGTGGTCGTTGACCCAGTTGCGCTGCCCCGCAGCGATTCCCCCCAGCTGCAGCTCGCGCACGGCGATCACCGTGTCGCGGGACTTGCCGCCGATGCGGTAGCGGTCGACGTCGAGAGAGTCCGGGAACGCGTAGTACTGGCGCACCTGCTCGAGCTGGCGGAACGCGTCCGACACCAGCGAGGGGTCGAGCAGTCGGATACCCGGCACCGTCTCGGCGTCGTTGCGCAGCTGGCCGGACGTGGCCGTCGTCTGGGCGTTGTAGTCGGCGACGTCGACCGCCTGCAGCCCGTAGGCCGCCCGGGTGGCCTCGATGTTGCGCTGGATGTACGGCGACTCTCGGGTGCCCTCGCTCGGACGCACCTGGAACCGTTGCACTGCGGCGGGATAGAGCCCCCCGACCGCGATCGCGCAGATCAGCAGCAGGCTGACGCCGATCGCGGGGAACCGCCACGAGCGGGTCCAGATGGACACCACGAACAGCACCCCGACGACGACGGCAGCGATCGCCAGGAACAGCTTGGCGGGCAGGACGGCGTTGACGTCGGTGTACGTCATCCCGGTGAAGTCGTCCGCCAGAGTGTGACTGGCGGTGGTGAGCGAGTAGCGGTCCAACCAGTAGCTGGCCCCGCGCAGCACCAGGAACAGCCCGATCAGCACCGACAGGTGGATCCTCGCCGCGTTCGTGGTGCGGTCGCCGCCGCCCTGCAGCCGTAGCCCGCCGTACAGGTAGTGCGTGATGAACGCCGCTATGGCGGAGAGCACCACGCAGGCCACCAGCAGGCCGAGGACGAACCTCAGCAGCGGCAGGGTGAACACGAAGAACCCGGCATCCAGGTTGAACTGGCGGTCACGCACCCCGAACGGCGTGCGGTTGGCCCACAACAGCACCACCCGCCACGCCTGGGAGGTGGTGGCGCCCGCGATCAGGCCGATCGCGATCGGGATGACGATGGTCGCCAACCGGCGCAGCGGCTCGACCTGCTCGCGGTAGCGGTCCAGGCTGGCCTGCTCGGGCGAGACCGGCGCGTAGATCGGCCGGGTGCGGTACCCGAGCGACAGGCTCAGGGCCACCGAGCCACCGGCCAGCAGCGCGCCGACGACGAACAGCAGCGCGCGCATCCCCAGTGTGGTGGTGAAGACCTGGCTGAACCCCACCGACTGGAACCACAGCAGGTCCACCCACAGCCGGGTGGCGATCACGAGCAGCACCACGAGGAAGGCGACGACCACCAGCGTCGGCAGCAGCGCCCCCCGACGGCGCGGCGGCACCACCGGACGTCCAGGTCCCTGACGTCGACCCCAGGTCGGGTTGAAGCTCACGCCGTTCCTCTCACGCTGTCATCAGGATGTGCGGTGGCGCATCCCTGGCATCAACTTACCGGCGGCTCGACAGGTTCCCGACCCGCGCAGGCGGTGCGGCACGATGGGTCCGTGAGCGACACCCTGACCCGAGCCGTCCTGGAGACCGAGCGCCACGTCGCGCAACAGGGTTGGGACCAGCCCCCGCGGCTGTTCGCCCTGGTGCGTACCGCCGCCCTGCTCGAGCGCGAGCCGGGACTGCGCGTCCACCTGGACCCGCAGTCGGTCGCGAGGTCGGTGGCCGACCCGTCGCACCTGACCGCGGTCGAGCAGGACGGCCTCGCGCCGACGTCCTCGATCGAGTCGGTGCTCGGCCAGCTCGCGTGGGGGCCGGAGGTCGAGGGGGTCGCGCTGTGCGTCGAGCGACTCGTGGTCCCCCCGGACGCCGAGCGCGACCTGCCGCAGGACACCGCCGCCGCGATCGACCAGCTCGCGGCGCACCCCGGGCGCCAGGACGTGCGGATCCTGGCGGCGGGGCTGCGCGAAGGCGCGCAGCAGTGCGCGATCCGTCAGCGCGGGCACGACGAGGCGGGGTCGGTGGCCGTGGGGCCCGACCTGGTGCCGGGCCTGGTCGCCGCGCTGCGGGCGACGCTGGAGTAGCAGCCTCAGCGGCAGGTCGGCAGCGCTGCGCCGCGGCCCGCGGCGGTCGCCTGGGCGGCCACTCGCGACTCGTGCAGCGACGCGGTGCGCACCACCCGCAGCCCGTCGGGCACGTTGCCCACGACCTCGCCGCAGTTCGCCGCCGGCGCCAGGAACCAGCGCGCGCCCGCCGACCGGGCGCCCACCAGCTTCTGGGCGATCCCGCCGATCGGGCCGACGACGCCGGCGGCGTCGATCGTGCCGGTGCCGGCGACCTGGACGCCGCCGGTGAGCTCACCGGGGGTGAGCAGGTCGTAGATCCCGAGGGCGAACATCATCCCGGCGCTGGGCCCGCCGACGTCGCGGGTGGCGAACGTCACGTCGACCGGGAACCGGAAGGTCGGTGCCAATCCGACGCCGAGGATGGTGCGGCCGTCCTGTTTGGTGGTGGTCGTCCGTTCCTGCACGCCCCTGCCGTCGCGGCGGACCGTGACGGTCACCGGCGCCCCTGGTTTCAGGGCGCTGACCGCGGCGCGCACAGCCGACGAGTCGACGACGGTCAACCCGTTGACGCCGGTGATGACGTCGCCCGCCCTCAGCACGCCGGCGGCGGGGGCCGTTCTGCTGACCTCGGCGATGGTGACCGTCTCGGGGACGACGAGCCCGGTCTCGCGCAGGCCCGCGGCGGTGGCGCTCTGCTGGGAGTCCGACATCTCAGCGGCGTTCTGGGTGCTGACCTGGGTCGCGGTCTCGCCGGGCGGGAAGACCTGATCCTGCGGCAGCCCCGCCTGCGACCGCGACAGCCACGCCTGCAGCACCTGGGGCAGCCGCAGGGTGCGCCCGGGCCCGCCGTAGACGGACACGGTGGTCATGTCGAGGGTGCCCTTGGCCGGGTACGTCGGCGCGCCGCTGATGCTGATCAGGCGCTTCGACCCCACCACACCGAGCACGTTGGTCACCGGGCCGGGGGCGTAGATGGCGTACGGGGCCGGCACCAGGGCGATCACCGCGCCGATCACCACGGCGAGGAACCCCGAGACCAGGAGCGTCGTCGAGCGCCCGTTCAGCCGCTCGGGTGCGGCAGGGCGGGCCAGGACGTCGACCACAGGGGGCTGCACCTGAGAAGCGTAACCGCCGCCCTCAGGGCAGCCCGACCCACTCGTCGGCGCCGTCGTCGAACTGCTGGTGCTTCCAGATCGGCACGGTGGACTTCAGGGTGTCGATCAGGTCGCGGGCCGCGGCGAACGCCTCGGCCCGGTGCGGCGCGCTCACCGCGACCACCACGGCCAGGTCACCGATCGCCAGGTCACCCACCCGGTGGGTCGCGGCGACGGCGGTGACCGCGTGCCGCTCCGCCACGGCCTCGGCCACCTCGCACAGCTGCGCGACCGCCGTCGGGTGCGCCGAGTAGGCGAGGGCGCTGCCAGCCCGGTCACCGTCCTCGTCGCGGACGGCGCCGACGAACACGCAGGTGCCGCCGGCGGCCGGGTCGGCGACCGCGGCAAGCACCTCGTCGACCGACAGCGGTGTCTCGCGCACCTGCGTCAGCCGCACTCGCTGTCCGCTCATGACCCTGCGTCCCTGCGTCGTCGTCGCCGCACGATCGCCGCTGTCCCGACCAGCGCCACGGCGGCACCGGCAGCGCCCAGCGCCGCGTCCTTGCGGTCCAGGCGCCGCGAGGCCACCGCGTGGTGACCGCCCACCTGGTCCAGCAGCACCCCCAGGCAGGTCTGGTTGTCGTACGTCGGCGACCAACCGGCGTCGACCAACCGCTGCGAGCAGACCGCCCAGGGCCGCACGACGTAGGCGAGGTCGCTGGCCGGCGCAGGCAGGACGCCGATCCGGTGCAGGCGCTCGGCGGTGCTGAACGCCATCGCCTGGGTCAGCTCGACCCGCCGCATCCCCGACAGCGTCTCGATCTGCGCCTGCGACATCGCACCCGGCGCGCCCACCGTCAGCGAGCCGTCCAGCTCGGCCGCGACGGCGACCGCCACCGCCTCGGCGAGGTCGTCGACGTGGCAGAACTGCCACGTCATCTCGCTCCCGCGCAGAGCCAGCAGCCGCGGCGCCTCGAAGTGCCGACTGACCACGGTGTCGACGTCCGGGCCGACCAGCGCGGCGGGGCGAAGGACGGTGACCGCGAGTCCGGGGTGGGCGCGCGGCACGCGGGCGAGCACCTGCTCGACCTCGACCAGGTCGCCGACGACGCCGGCGTCCGACAGCGCGAGGACGGGCGCGTCGTCCGGCAGCGGCGTCGGGCCGGGGTCGCTGGAGATGTCGCTGCGGATCAGGACCATCGCGCTGGTGACGGCGACCAGGCGCCGCGCGCCGACCGCCGCCGCGCCGGTGGTGACCGCCTGGGCGCGGCGCACGATGTGCTCGCGGCGCTCGGCGACCGGCGTGGTGAGGGTCGACTGCAGGTCGACCGCGGGGGCGAGCAGCACCACGACGTCGGCCCCGCGCAGCAGGTCGGCGACCGCCGGGGTGTCGAGGGCACCGACCCGCCAGGTCGCCCCCGTCGCGGCCCCCCGCACCGTGTCGACCGCGAGCACCCGGCCCACCTCGGCGCCGACGCGGGCGACCAGCCGCTCGGTGACCAGAGCGCCGAGAGCGCTCGCCGCGCCGGTGACGGCGACCGTCGGACCGCTGGGTGCCTTCACCGCGCGGCGGGCCCGCGAGCGGGCGGGGGAACTCACGTCGACCTCCCGCTGTTGGTCAGTACGGTGGATGTCCGGCAAGGGCATCTTGTCAGCACCAGGGTGGAGTGAGACGACGTGAGCCAGCGGCCGATGGGTTTTGGACCGAACGACGGCGGCGACGGGGACGACGACGGGGAGCACCGCGAGGGCGGCCCCCGGCTGCCCGACCCGATGGCCGAGATGCTCGGTCAGCTGATGGGCCCAGGCGGCGCTGACGAGCTGGCCAAGGCGATGGAGGCCGCCGGCGTCGGGCCGGTCGACCCCTCGCAGCTGACGGCGATGATCGGCCAGGTGCAGCGGATGCTCGCGACCCCGGGCGACGGGGGGCCGGTGAACTGGGCGCTGGCCACCGACATGGCCCGTCAGGCCGTCGTCGAGCACGGCGACAGCAGCATCGGCGCCGCCGAGCGACGGGCGGTCGAGGACGCCGTCCGGCTCGCCGACGTCTGGCTCGAGGAGCACACCACCCTGCCTGCGGCGACCACCCGGGCGCTGGCCTGGAGCCGCGCCGAGTGGGTCGAGGGCACCCTGCCGGTCTGGAAGCGCCTGGTCGAGCCCGTCGCCACCAGCGTCTCGACCGCGATGACCGCGGCGATGACCGAGCAGCTGCAGAACCAGGCCCCGCCCGCGCTGGCCGCCATGATGGGCTCGGCCGAGGCGATGATGCGCCAGGTCGGCGGGTCGGTGTTCGGTTTGCAGCTGGGTCAGGCCATGGGCGCGCTGGCCACCGAGGTGGTCAGCGGCACCGAGGTCGGCCTGCCGCTCGTCGCGGACGGCACCGTGGTGCTGCTGCCCGCGAACGTCACCGCCTTCGGCGAGGGTCTGGACGTTGCGGCCGACGAGGTGCGCCTCTACCTGGCGTTGCGTGAGGCAGCGCGTGCCCGGCTGTTCGCTCACGTGCCGTGGCTCGGGCCCTACCTGCTCGGCGCCGTCGAGGCGTACTCGCGCGGGATCGTCATCGACACCAGCCGGATCGAGGAGGCCGTGCGCGGCGCCGACCCCAGCGACCCGGCGTCCATCCAGCAGGCGCTGGCCGAGGGGCTGTTCGAGCCCGAGAACACCCCGGCGCAGACCGCGGCCCTGCAGCGCCTCGAGACGGCGCTCGCGCTGGTCGAGGGCTGGGTCGAAGTGGTCGTCACGGCCGCCGCCGGCCAGCTGCCGCATGCGGACGCCCTGCGCGAGACGGTCCGCCGTCGCCGCGCAACCGGCGGCCCCGCCGAGCACACGTTCGCTGCCCTGGTCGGGCTCGAGCTGCGCCCGCGGCGGATGCGCGACGCCGCGGCGCTGTGGAACGTCATCGAGGCTTCCCGCGGCATCTCGGCGCGCGACGGCGTCTGGGCGCACCCCGACCTGATGCCCACCGCCGAGGACCTGGACGACCCGGTCGGCTACACCGAGCGCCGCCTCGCGGCCGAGCAGCAGTCCGCCGACGTGGACGCCGCGATCGCGGCGCTGCTGGACCAGCGCCCGGACGCCGACCCCGCCCCATGAGCCTGCTCGCGGACACCCTGACGGTGCTCACCGCCTACGCCCCGACCGACGACGACCAGCAGCGGCTGCGCGAGCAGTACCTGCGCCACCTGGCCCAGCACCCGGACGGCATCTGGCGCCAGGGCCCGCCCGCACACCTGACCGCCAGCTGCTTCGTGCTCGACCCGAGCCGCACGCGGGTGCTGCTCACGTTGCATCGCAAGGGGGGTTTCTGGGTGCAGCTCGGCGGCCACCTCGAGGCCGGCGACCAGACGCTGGCCGGCGCCGCCCTGCGCGAGGCCGCCGAGGAGTCGGGCCTGGCCGACCTCGACCTGCGCCCGAGCCCGGTGGGGCTGCACCGGCACGACCTGTCGGCTGCCTTCGGCCGCTGCCGCGAGCACCTGGACGTCACCTACGTCGCGACCGCCCCCGGCGACCGGCCACCCGTCGTCAGCAACGAGAGCGTGGACGTCGCGTGGTGGCCCGTCGACCAGCTGCCGCCGACGGCTGCGCCAGACCTGCGCGAGCGCCTCGACCAGCTGGCCGGCGTCCTGCGCTGACGGCGTGCCGGCGCAGCGGTCAGCCCGCGATCATCGCGCCGCCGCCGGCCAGGTCGACCACCGCGCGGCCGGCCATCGCGGCGGCGAACGCCTCGATCGGGTACGACGTCATGCCGCCCAGACCCTGCACCCGCTGCACCCCGCCGTCGGCACCGAAGGTGTAGCGCAGGCTCTCGCCCGGGGCGCCGTACCCGCCGGTCTCGGTGACCCGCAGGGTGGCGTCGTCCTCGACCACCAGCCGGGTCGGCGCCGCGGTCGGGTCGTCGGCGCCGGGGTCCAGCGCGAGCAGGTGGCCGCCGAACCGGACGACGTCGACGACCCCCCACAGGTTGGCGAAGCGACCGACGTACAGGTCGAGAGCCTCCGTCGGCGTCGCCGCCGGCGCGGGCTGGGCCTCGACCCGGGCGGCGAGGTCGACCAGCTTGACCAGTCCGTGGGCCAGGGCGTGGGCGGGCCCGTCGATGGCGTTGGTGAACCCCGACACGGCCAGTCGCGCCGTGGGGTCGAGCACGGTGCGGGTGATGTGGCCGGGGTAGCCGCCGCCGTGGCCCACCAGGCGGCGGCCCCCGACGTCCTCGACGGCGAAGCCGAGCCCGTAGTGACCGTCGTCGCCACCGACCTCGACCTCGGGCCGGCGCATCAGGCGCTTGGCCGGCTCACCCAGCAGCCGCTCGTCGCCGGCGAAGTGCGCCGCCGCGTAGGCCACCGTCTCGGCCGCGGTGCTGAAGAAGCCCGTCGCCGCCGCCATCGCAGCGGTGTCGACGTGCTCGATGACCGCCCGGTCGCCGGCGTAGGCCAGCGCGGTGTGGCCCGCGGCGTACTCGCCCAGCCGCTCGGGGTCGAGCTCGGGGCCGGTGCGCACCAGCCCCAGCGGCCGCACGACGTGGTCGGTGACGTAGTCGGCGTAGGTGCTGCCGCTGACCGCCTCGATCACCATCCCCAGCAGCGAGTAGGTGATGTTGGAGTACTTGAACCGCTCGTTGGCCGGCAGGACCGCGGCGTCGTCCAGGGCGACGGCGCGCAACGCCTCGGCGTCCGGGAACGGGCGGGCCAGCTGCCAGTGGTCGCTGTCGGCACCGTCGCGCACCACGCCGCCGCTGTGGCTGAGCATCTCGCGGACGGTGACGCCTGCGATCGGCGACCCGGCGAGGAACGGCAGCCAGGTGGCGGCGGCGTCGTCCAGGCGCAGGCGACCGGACTGGGCCAGCTGCAGCACGGCCACGGCGGTGAAGGTCTTGGAGTGCGAGGCGATCCGGAACAGGTGCTCGGGGGTCAGCGCCGCCCCGGTGCGGACGTCGGCGACGCCGTACGGGCCCGAGAGGACCAGCTCGTCGTCGAACCACACGGCGGCCTGGACGCCGGGCACCCGCATCGCGTGGCGGCGGTGCGCCAGCCAGGTGTCGGCGTACCGGGTGGCGTCACGCACGGCCGAGGCGGTCAGGACGGGGGCTGCGGGGGTGCTCACGCCCAGGACCCTAGGTCGTGGCCCGCAGGCTGCTCGACGTCGCCCTGGTCGACGTCACCCTCGTCGACCTCGCCCTGATCGACGTCGCCCTCGTCACCGGCCCCCGGCTCGCGGGCGCCGGACGAGAAGCCCTCGAGGAACCCGCGGGCCCGCTCGGTGCGCGGGTAGGCGGCGACCAGCGACCAGAACTGCGGCCCGTGGCTGGGTTGCAGCAGGTGGGCGAGCTCGTGCACCAGCACGTAGTCCAGCACCCACGACGGCATCGACCGCAGCCGCGAGCTGATCCGGATGGTGCCCTGCGAGGGGGTGCACGACCCCCACCGCGAGCGCTGGTTGTCGACCCAGGCGACGCTGGTGGGCCGGGCCAGCCCGCCCAGGTGGGCGCGTGAGAGCGCGGCGGCCCGCTCGGCCAGGTCGGCGTCGCTGGGCCGGGTGCGCCGGTCCTTGGCGGCCAGCCGGGCGACCATCGTCGCTACCCACTCCTGCTCCTGACGGCGGGTGAAGCCGGCCGGGATGAGCACGATCGTGCGCCCGTCCTCGCGGTAGGCGCTGACCGTGCGCCGACGCCGTGCGCTGCGGCGAACCTCGATCTGCGAGTCCATCCCGGCACCGTACCCACCGGGTCCGACAACCGGAGCCGATGGGCAGATCCTGCACGCGGCCGTGCTCCTGGTCTATGGTGGCGGGGCTCGGTGAGCACGAGGGCACCCGGTCCTCCTGCTCGGTTCGACCGCAGGTCAGCGCCTGCGCCACCGCGGTAACGACCCCACCGACGACCCTGCACAGACCTAGAGGAGAACTCATGGCCGAGACCGGCGAGACCTACACGGGCAGCTTCTACTGCGTGAAGTGCAAGGAGAAGCGCGACGCCACGGGCAACGTCGTCGAGACCAACGGCCGACGCATGGCCAAGGGCAAGTGCCCCGTCTGCGGCACCAACCTGAACCGGATCCTCGGCAAGGCCTGAGCCCGAGCGCAAGCCCGACCCGAAGGGCGGTCCGCTGCGGCGGGCCGCCCTTCGTCGTCCCCGGGTGGCCGCCGTCCCCTGTGGACGACGGCCTCGCGGGCCTCAGCGGTTCTGCGAGGCTCGCGGCGTGCCAGCCCGTCCCCGCCTCCGTCCTGGGCTGCCGCGTGCCTGGCGCGACCCGACGACGCTGCAGGTGGGTCTGGCCCCCGGCCCCGGGGTGGTCCTGACTGGGGTGCGCCCGGGCGACGAGGCCCTGCTCGGCGCCCTGGACGGCGCCCACGACCTAGACCAGCTGCGCCAGCTGGCCGCCCGCCATCACGTCGCTCACTCGCGGCTGGCCGAGCTGATCGACGTCCTGGGCCGCTCGCGGCTGATCCTGGACGACGTCAGGTCGCCGGTCGCCGACCGCGCCGACCTGACCCGGCTCGGCGAGGTGGCCCGAGCGCGCCTGGCACCGGACGCCGACGCCTGGTCGCTGGTCCACGACACCGACGGCCTGCGGCTGATCGCCGCCCGGGGCCGGCGGCACGTCGTCATCGAGGGGGGCGGTCGCTTCGCGTCGGCTCTGGCCGCGACGCTGCTGGCGACCGGCGTCGGAGCAGTCACCCTGCGCGCCCCCGGGCGGGTGCGTGCCGGTGACGTCCTGCCGGCGGGCGCCGCCCCGGTCGAGGTCGGCCGGCCCTGGCCGGAGGTCGCGCTGCGGGCGCGGGCGCGGCTGGCCGGCGCCCCGCTGTCCGCGTCGGGGCAGCCGTCCGCGCCGACGCAACCGCCCGCCCCCGTGGTCAGGGCGTTCGGTGACGCCGACCTGGCGGTGCTCGTGGGTATCGACGTGCTCGACTCGCGGGTGGGTGACGACCTGGTGCGCCGCGACGTGCCGCACCTGGCCGTCGTCGTCAGCGCTGATCGCATCGTCGTCGGCCCGCTGGTGCGGCCCGGGCGCAGCGCCTGCCTGCGCTGCCTGGACCTGCACCGCCGCGACCGCGACCCCGCGTGGCCGCACCTGGTCGCCCAGCTGCTGGGCCGGCGCGGGTACCCGGCGCCGGTGGGCGAGTCGGCGCTGTGCACCGCGGCGGCCGGTCTCGCGGCGCTGCAGGTGCTGGCCGAGCTGGACGCCGCTCACACCGGTCGGCCGCTCGCGCCGGACGCGGTCGGGCGCACCCTGGAGATCAGCCTGCCGGACGCGGCGGTGCGTCGACGACCCTGGCGCCCGCACCCGGGCTGCGGCTGCTCCCGGCTGCCGACAGCGCCCGTCGTCCCAGCGGCCGTCGTCCCAGCGACCGCGCCGCCGAGCGGGTCACCTGCGCGCGGCCCGGGCCCGTGGCCGATGATGGTCCCGTGAGCGACCTCCCCCGCAAGGCGGTGACCCGGACGGCGAAGCTGGCGATCCTGCCCCTGGGGTTCGCCGGACGCACCGCCCTGGGCTTCGGCCGCCGGGTCGGCGGCCGGCCCGCCGAGCTGGTCGCCGCCGAGGTGCAGGCCCGCACCGCCGAGCAGATGTTCAAGGTGCTCGGCGAGCTCAAGGGCGGCGCCATGAAGTTCGGCCAGGCCATGAGCATCTTCGAGGCCGCGCTGCCCGAGGAGATGGCCGCGCCCTACCGCGCGACGCTGACCAAGCTGCAGGACTCCGCTCCCCCGCTGCCCGCGGCGACGGTCCACAAGGTGCTGGCCGCCGAGCTCGGCGTCCAGTGGCGACGCAAGTTCGCCAGCTTCGACGACAAGCCCGCCGCGGCGGCGTCCATCGGTCAGGTGCACCGCGCGGTCTGGAAGGACGGGCGGCCGGTCGCGGTCAAGGTGCAGTACCCCGGTGCCGGCCCCGCGCTGATCTCCGACATCAACCAGGTCGCGCGGGTCGCGCGGCTGTCGGCCAGCTGGATCCCCGGCATCGACATCAAGCCGATCATGGACGAGCTCAAGCGCCGGGTCGCCGAAGAGCTCGACTACACCCTCGAGGCTGCTTCGCAGAAGCAGTTCGCCAAGGCCTTCGAGGGCGACCCCGACTTCGCCCTGCCCAAGGTGGTGGCCAGCTCGGAGCACGTGATCGTCAGCGAGTGGCCCGAGGGCCTTCCGCTGTCCAAGGTCATCACCGACGGCACCCAGACCGAGCGCGACGCCGCCGCCCGCCTCTACCT
Organism: Actinomycetota bacterium; assembly: GCA_014377795.1. Taxonomy (GTDB): domain Bacteria; phylum Actinomycetota; class Actinomycetes; order Actinomycetales; family Angustibacteraceae; genus JACMOY01. The sequence goes on from JACMOY010000159.1 coordinate 14,322, forward strand.
GGAGTTCCTCGTCGCGGGCCCGCAGCGCAGCGGGCTGCTGCACGCCGACCCGCACCCCGGCAACTTCCGGCTCACCCCGGACGGGCGCCTCGGCGTCCTGGACTTCGGCGCGGTCAACCGGCTGCCGGACGGCCTGCCACCCCACCTGGGGTCGCTGCTGGCCAAGGCCCTGGACGGCGACGACGAGGCCGTCGTGGCCGGGCTGCGCGAGGACGGGTTCATCAAGTCCTCGATCAGCGTCGACGGGCCGATGCTCCTGGACTACCTCTCGCCGTTCCTCGAGCCGGCCCGCACCGACACCTTCCGGTTCAGCCGCGAGTGGCTGCGCGGGGTGTTCGCGCACATCAACGACCCGCGCCGGCCGCAGTGGGGCGTGGGGCTCAAGCTGAACCTGCCGCCTCAGTACATGCTGATCCACCGGGTCTGGCTCGGCGGCATCGGCGTGCTGTGCCAGCTCGAGGGCGAGGTGGCCGGCCGCGACATCCTGGCCCGCAACCTGCCAGGCTTCACCCCCGCGCCGCGCTGATCCGGCGTCAGCCCGGCTCGCTCAGCCCAGCATGCGCGCCAGGGCCGGGCTGACCTTCCAGGTACCCACGAGGTCGTCGTACTCGGCCTGCACGTCCGGCGAGGGCGGGGCGTCGGTGCGCACCGCCCGCAGCAGGACGTTGCGCGGGGTGTCGCCCGCCTCGACGAACTGGATCACCTCGACCCGGTAGCCGCGCTGGCGCAGGACCGCCGCCCGGACGGCGTCGGTGAGCACGTCGGCCAGCCGCTCGCTCAAGATGCCGTGCCGGGTGAGCAGCCCGAACGGCGAGGGGGCACCCACCTCGTGCAGCTGGGCCTGCAGGTCGTGGTGGCAGCACGGCGCGGCCAGCACCACCGGCGAGCGCCAGCCCAACGCCCGGGCCAGGGCCTCGTCGGTGGCGGTGTCGCAGGCGTGCAGCGCCAGCACCACGTCGGGGTCACCGCCGAGCGGGCCGGCTGGGTCGGCGTCCGCGATCGTGCCCTGGACGAAGCTCAGCCCGGCCCAACCCAGCTCGGCCGCCAGCGCGGTGTTGCGCTCACGCGACTGCGGCCGGACGTCGACCCCGACCATCTGCACCGGCAGGCCCCGGCCGCCGGTGAGGTGGGCGAACGCCGCGAAGGTCAGGTAGGCGTTGCCGCAGCCCAGGTCGGTGACCCGCAGCGGTCGTTCGGCGGTGATCTCGGGCAGCGCGCCCGCCTCGATAGCGGCGGCCATCGCGGAGTCCAGCGAGCGCAGGAACTCCTCCACCTGGCGGTACTTCGCCTGCCGGGTCGCCTTGATCCGCCCCTGCTGGTCGGCGATGCCGATGACCCGCAGCACGGGGTCGGCGGGGTCGAGCAGCCGCGGCTTGGTGCGGTCGTGCGCGCGGGGCGCGTCGTCCAGGTCACGTGAGCGGGGCGCGGTGTGCACCAGCGCCTCACCCTTCTTGGTCACGCGCAGCTGCACGGTGGCGTCGAGGGTGTCCAGGTGCCAGTTGCCGAACGGCTCGGCCAGCAGCTCGTCGACGGCCGCGCGCGCGTCGTCCCCGGGAGCCAGGTTGCGGGTGTGGGCCTGCTGGTCGTCGTACGCGGTGATCTGCAACCGGCGTCCGGCGGCCAGGTCGACGTAGCGCAGCTCGACCCGGCGGTGGCTGGGACGGCGGCCGCGCCGACGTCCGGACGCCACGGCCCGCACGAGCGCTGCGTCGTCCAGGACGGCGGTGGCGACCTGCGCCAGCGCGTCGTCCAGAGGGTGGGGCACGCCGTCCAGCCTCTCACCCCGCTCGCGGCGGGCCGACGCGCGGCGAGCGCGGTGGTGCAGCCATGCGCCCCACCCTGGGTGCGATCACTGAGCGCCGGGTTGACCGCGGGGGCACCCCACTGCCCGAGGAACGGAGCAGGGTGCCCCCGCGATCACCGGGGACGGGCCGGGGTCGGGTCAGTTGATCAGCAGGCGAAGGCGCAGCTGGGCCTGCTCGCGGGCCCGCTCGGCGCGCCGGGCGGCGCGACGAGCCTTGGCCACGCGGACGACGTAGGCGGCGAGCCGTTGTCGTTCCGCGTCGGCCAGTCGTTCGTGCAGATGTGCTCTGGCGAGGTCGGCGTGCATGAGCTGGTGCATCGGAGTGCTCCTGAGGGTGATCGGTCGAAGGGTGCTGGGTGGGGTGGGGATCAGGGCGCCGGCGGTGATCACGCGGCGACCTCGCACTTGCGGGGACGGCCGCGGGGCCGCTTGCGCGCCACGACGGCGCCCTGGACGAGCAGCTGCCCGCCCCAGACCCCCCACGGCTCGCGGCGTTCGAGGGCACCGGCGAGGCAGGCGGTGGCGACGGGGCAGTCGCCGCACAGGGACTTGGCGAGCTCGACGTCCGCCGGGGACTCGGCGAACCACAGCTCCGCGTCGCGGTCGCGGCACGGGATGGTCTCGAGGTCAGCGCGGTCCTCGAGGGTCGGCTCGAGCAGGGCCGTGAGCTGCATCGGTCTCACCTCCCTCTGGGGTCGTGATCCGTCGTGGGATCTCGGGCTGCGCCGCGCTGCGGGTGTGAGCACGGCGATGAAGCTGGTGGGGCGAGGCGGTGCGAGGGTGGTCATCGGATCTCTCGTGGCTGGAAGCGGTGGGGGACGACGAAAAGGCCGCGGATCCCGTTGTCGGGTTCCGCGGCCTCGAAGAGCCGGTCGATGGTGCTAGACCGGTGGACTCCAGGTCGGGGTACCCGAGGGGTTGGTGCGCACGCGCGGGGCGATGTCACCATCGACGCCGGGGTAACCGGCGGCGGACATGGCGGTGCCCTCGAACGCCGAGAACGGCGCGACCAGGACACTGCCGTGGTTGCGCGTCAGGAGGGCGACCCCCGGACGCGACGACGCGAGCAGCGTGGTGCAGACCACCTGCTCGGTGCGGTTCTTCTCCATGGGGATCACCTCCGTCGCATCCATCCGGGCCTCGCGCGGGTGCGCACTGGCTTCATGGTCGAGGTTAGACGCAGTCCGCGCCGACGCACAACGCATTTACCGAGAAGCATTTACCGAGAACTTTTCTCCGGTCCGGTCAGGGTGCTTCGGCGGCCGTCGGCGCGGCTGCCGCGACGACCGACGCGGGGTCGGCTCCGGACAGCACCGCGAGCACCTGCTCGCCGTACCGATCCCGTTTGGTGGCGCCGATCCCGGGGATCTGGGCCAATCCGGCGACGTCGCTCGGACGGCGCTCGGCCAGCGCCACGAGGGTGGCGTCGGTGAACACGACGTACGCCGGCAAGCTGGCTGCCGTCGCCACGCCCAGCCGCCACGCCCGCAGGGCCTCGAAGGTGCGCTCGTCGTACGTCGCCGGGCACTGGTTGCAGCGCCCCACCTTGCGCTCGGCCCCGGTGGTCAGCAGCACGTTGCACGTGCGGCACGTGGCGGGAGCCTTGCGCCCCGCGGCGCGGCGACCGCTCGCCGCCGGCGCCGGGTCGTTGCCGTCGGGGCGCAGCCCGGCGAGGAACCGCGAGGGTTTGCGGCTGCCGCGCCCCCCGGGCTGGCGGGCCTTGGCCCACGACAGGTGCAGGTGCTCGCGGGCCCGGGTGACCCCGACGTACAGCAGCCGGCGCTCCTCCTCGACCGCCTCGACGCCCTCGGCCATCGAGATGGGCAGCAGCCCCTCGCTGACCCCGACGAGGAACACGGCGTCCCACTCCAGCCCCTTGGCCGAGTGCAGGGACGCGAGGGTGACGCCCTCGACCGTGGGCGCGTGCTGGGCCGCGGCGCGCTCGTCGAGCTCGGCGACCAGGTCGCTCAGCGTGGCCCCGGGCCGCGCCGCCGCGACGGTGTCGGCAAGGGATGCCAACGCCTGCAACGACTCCCAGCGCTCGCGCATGGCTCCGGACGCTCCTGGCGGCTGCGGCGACCAGCCCCCGCTGGCCAGGATGTCGCGCGCGGCCTCGCCGAGGGGTGTCGTGGCGTCGGCCGACCGCGCGCCGCCGCGCAGCAGCAGCACGGCTTCGCGCACTTCACGGCGGTTGAAGAACCGCTCGCCGCCCTTGACCACGTAGGCGATGCCCGCCTCGGCCATCGCCTGCTCGAGCTGCTCGGACTGGCTGTTGGTGCGGAACAGAACGGCGATCTCGCTGGCCCGAACCCCCTGCGCCACCAGGGACGTGGCCCGTGACGCGGCACCGGACGCCTCGGCGACGTCGTCGTCGTACTCGGTGAACGTCGGCGCAGGGCCGGCGGGGCGTTGAGCGACCAGCTCGAGCCGAGCGTGCCGCTGGGCCGCCGGGACGCCGGCGAGCAGCCCGTTCGCGAGCGCCACGACCTGGGGGGTCGAGCGGTAGTCGCGCACGAGCTTGACCTGGGTGGCACTGGGGTGACGGCGCCCGAACTCGAGCAGGTAACGCGGGCTGGCGCCGGTGAACGAGTAGATGGTCTGGCTGGCGTCGCCGACGACGCACACCTCGTCGCGGCCACCGAGCCACAGGTCGAGCAGCCGCTGCTGCAGCGGGCTGACGTCCTGGTACTCGTCGACGACGAAGTGCCGGTACTGCTGGCGCACGGTGTCGGCGATCTGCGGGTGGTCCTGCAGCACACCAGCGGTGACGAGCAGCACGTCCTCGAAGTCGATGACGCCGCGCTCGCCCTTGACGTCCTCGTAGACCTGCAGCACCCGGGCCATGGCGGTCGCGTCCAGCCCAGCCGGGTCGCGCCCCGCTCGCCGGGCGGCGGCCGGGTAGGTCTCGGGCGTCAGCAGGCTGACCTTGGCCCACTCGACCTCCGAGGCGAGGTCGCGCACCTTCGCGCGGTCCAGCTGCAGGCGCAGTCGCGAGCCGGCCTCGGCCACCAGGGCGGCCTTGTGCGGCATGACCTGCGGGGCGGCGCCGCCGATGGCCTGCGGCCAGAAGAAGTGCAGCTGGCGCAGGGCCGCCGCGTGGAACGTGCGCGCCTGGACGCCGATGACGCCCAGGTCGCGCAGCCGGGTGCGCATCTCGCCCGCCGCGCGCGCCGTGAACGTCACGGCCAGCACCTGCTGGGGGGTGTAGACGCCGCTGTGCACGCCGTAGGCGATCCGATGGGTCAGCGCCCGGGTCTTGCCGGTGCCGGCGCCCGCGAGCACGCAGACCGGGCCGCGCAGCGCCTCGGCGACCTGGCGCTGCTCGGGGTCCAGCGCGTCCAGGACGGCGTCGGCGGTCGGGTGGCTCATCGCCGTCCATCCTGCCATCGGCGACCGACAGCGCCGGCCCGTCATCCCCAGCGGGGATGATCGGCGCCGCGCTCGCTGTTCCCCGGTGGACCCGTCGCACTACCGAGGAGAGACATGAGCACGCCCGCTGCCCCCGAGGCCGGCACCATCACGATGTTCTCGACCACCTGGTGCGGCTACTGCCGCCGGCTGAAGACCCTGCTGGACCGCGAGGGCATCGGCTACACCGAGGTCAACATCGAGCAGGACGAGGCGTCCGCACAGTTCGTCGAGCAGGCCAACGGCGGTAACCAGACCGTACCCACGATCCTGTTCCCGGACGGGACCGTCGCGACCAACCCGAGCCTGGACGACGTCAAGGCACGGCTCGCCGCCTGAGGATCCAGCCCATCAGCCCGGCGGTGCTCGCTGCGCTGGTCGCCGACCCCGCCACCGCCCTCGTCGCGCCCGCGCGCGAGGGCGGTGGCGGCGTCCGGGTGGGCATCGACACCCCGGTGGCCCCGGACGGCGCCCGGCTGGCGGACGACGTCACCGC
>JACMOY010000160.1 GCA_014377795.1 Actinomycetota bacterium
AGGGACACCCGAGGTGTCTCGGGTGGCCCCTTCGTGGTCTCATGCGAGCCGGCGGCAGCCGACCGGCGCGACGCTCAGCACTGCTGCTCGGTAGGTGCTGCGCGCGGACTCGGCGTCCGTGACCGGCAGGTGACGGTCCAGCCCTCGGCGGCAGCGGACTGCCCGCCACCGACCTGGGCGCGGGCCCTGGGAACCGACGCGGCGGGATCGCGACCAGGGGGCAGACGCGCGGGTGGCGCAGGGCGATCCCGCGCACCGACCTGCCCGTTGGCGTCAGGGGGCCGACAGCACCTCGAGCGCGGCCACCAGGTCATCGGCGTACGGGCTCTCGAACAGCACCGGCCGGCCGGTCGAGGGGTGCTCGAACCCCAGCCGGACAGCGTGCAGCCACTGACGGGTCAGGCCCAGGCGGGCCGCGAGCGTGGGGTCGGCCCCGTAGGTGAGGTCCGCGACGCACGGGTGCCGCAGCGCGCTGAAGTGCACCCGGATCTGGTGCGTGCGACCGGTCTCGAGGTGGACCTCGACCAGGGACGCCGCGCGGAAGGCCTCGAGCACCTCGTAGTGCGTGATGCTCGGCTTGCCGGCCTCGGTGACGGCCCACTTGTAGGCGTGGCCGGGATGGCGACCGATGGGTGCGTCGATGGTGCCGCGCAGCGGGTCGGGCAGTCCCTGGACGACCGCGTGGTACGTCTTGTCGACCGTGCGCTCCTTGAAGGCCCGCTTGAGCACCGTGTAGGCGTGCTCGCTCTTGGCGACCACCATCAGACCCGAGGTGCCGACGTCCAGCCGGTGCACGACGCCCTGGCGCTCTGCGGCACCGGACGTCGAGATCCGGTAGCCGGCCGCGGCCAGGCCCCCGACCACGGTCGTGCCGGTCCAGCCGGGGCTGGGGTGGGCGGCGACGCCCACGGGCTTGTCGACCACGACCAGGTCGTCGTCGTCGAAGACGACCCGCATGCCGGGCACCGGCTCGGCGACGACCTCGAGCGCCGGGGCCGCGCCGGGCAGCTCGACCTCGAGCAGCGACCCCGCGCTGACGCGGTCGGACTTTCCGACGGTGGCGCCGTCCACCCGCACCTGCCCGCCGGCGGCGAGCTCGGCGGCCTTGGTGCGCGAGAGCCCGAACAACCGGGCCAGGGCGGCGTCGACGCGCTCGCCCTCGAGGCCGTCGGGGACGGGCAGGGTGCGCAGGTCAGTCATGGCTGGCCCGAACCCCGTCCAGCCCGATGCCGCGCAGGCCGAGCAGCCCCACCGAGACGGCGGCCGCGACGATCGCGATGTCGGCGACGTTGCCCACGAAGAGGCCGTGGTAGTCGATGAAGTCGACGACGTGGCCGCGGCCGACCCCCGGCTCGCGCAGCAGGCGGTCGGTGAGGTTGCCCAGTGCACCGCCGAGCAGCAGGCCGAGGGCCACGGCCCACCCGCGGCTGCCGAGCCGTCGCACCGAGCGGACCACGACCACCACCACGACGACGCCCACGCCGGTCAGCAGCCAGGTCAGCCCGGTCGCGATCGAGAACGCCGCGCCGGGGTTGCGGATGATGCGCAGCTGCACCAGCGTGCCGAGCAGCGGCACCGGGTCGCCCGGCGTCAGGTGCCGGACCGCAAGTCCCTTGGTGACCTGGTCGACCAGGTAGACCAGCACCGCCACGACCGCGAGCGCCCGGACCAACCGAACCCGGGCGGGCGCTGGAGCCTGCGTCAGCGTCGTTCCTGGCGTGATTTGCATGAGACGCACAGGGTCGCACGCGGGAAGGCCTGCAGCCGCATCTTGCCGACCGGCAGCCCGCACGACTCGCAGACGCCGTACGTGCCGTCGGCGATCGCAGCGAGCGCGTGCCCGCTCTGCTCGAGCATCTCGCGGCTGTTGTTAGCCAGCGAGATCTCCTGCTCGCGCTCGAAGGTCTTGGCTCCGGCGTCGGCCTGGTCGTCGCCCGCGCCGTCGCCGGAGTCGCGCAGCAGCTCGTGCAACCCCGTCTCGGCCGTGACGATCTCGACGCCCAGGCGGGCGACGTCGGCCTCCAGCGCGGCCCGCACCTCGGCGAGCTCGGCGGCGGTCCAGGGCGACTCGTCCTCGCGCACCTTCAGCGAGCGCGCTGCCGCGGGGCCAGACGCTCGGGTGGGTGCCGCGGCAGGCGGCTGGGGGCTCTGGCCCGCAGCCGTCGCCGCAGCCGCCCGCACCGGGGTGGCCTTCGTGGTCGTCGCCGTGGCAGGAGCAGCGTTCTTCACCGCGGCCTTGGCCGGCGGGGTTTTCTTCACCGCTGCCTTGGCCGGCGCGGCCTTCTTCACCGCGGCCTTGGCCGGCGGGGCCTTCTCGGGGGCGACCTTCTTCGCCGTCGCCTTGGCCGGGGCAGCCTTGCGCACTGCTGCCTGAGGCGGCTTCTTCGCCGCGGCCTTCGCGGGGGCGGCCTTCCGCACTACTCCCTGAGCCGGCTTCTTCACCGCGGACTTCGCG
>JACMOY010000161.1 GCA_014377795.1 Actinomycetota bacterium
GAACCGCGCGGCCTTCTCGGCCGAGCTGGAGTCCAGGCAGCCACCGAGCCGCAGCGGGTTGTTGGCGACGACCCCGACCGCGCGGCCCAGGCCCCCGGCCAGCCCGTCGTGCTCGGCGGCGAGCTCGGCCCCGACCTGGGCCCGGGCGTCCTCGGCGACGTCGGCCAGCCGCCGACGGTGCAGGATCCGCACCGCCGCCACCGCGCCCATCACGGCCACCTGGGCGCCGGGCCACGCGAGCACGCGGGTGGCACCCAGCGAGCGTGCGTTCATCGCGATGTAGGCACCGCCGTAGGCCTTGCGGGTGACCAGCGTGACGCGCGGGACGGTGGCCTCGGCGAACGCGTGCAGCAGCTTGGCCCCGCGGCGCACGACGCCGTCCCACTCCTGGCCGACGCCGGGCAGGTAGCCCGGCACGTCGACCAGCACGATCAGGGGGACGCCGAACGCGTCGCACATCCGCACGAACCGCGCGGCCTTCTCGGCCGAGCTGGAGTCCAGGCAGCCACCGAGCCGCAGCGGGTTGTTGGCGACGACCCCGACCGTGCGCCCGCCGAACCGCCCGAGCGTCGTGGTGATGTTCGGGGCCCACTTGGGGTGCAGCTCGACCGTCGTGCTCGCCTCGTCCAGGACGCCGGCCACCAGCGGGTGGACGTCGTAGGCGCGCTTGCGGGACTCGGGCAGCAGACCCTCGAGCGGACGGTCGACGACGGCGCCGACGTCCAGCGTGCCCTGGGCGCCGAGCAGGTGGGTGAGCAGCCGGGCCCGCTGGTAGGCCTCGTCGGTCGTCTCGGTGACGACGTGGACGACGCCGGAGCGCCGGCCGTGCGGTTCGGGGCCACCGAGGCGCAGCGCGTCGACGTTCTCACCGGTCACCGACCGCACGACGTCCGGGCCGGTGACGAACACCCGCCCGTCCGGGCCCAGGACCACGATGTCGGTCAGGGCCGGGCCGTACGCCGCGCCACCCGCGGCCGGGCCGATGACCACGGAGATCTGCGGGATGCGCCCCGAGGCGCGCGTCATGATCGCGAACACCTCGCCCACCGCGTGCAGCGAGACCACGCCCTCGCGCAGCCGTGCGCCGCCGGAGTGCCACAGCCCCACGACGGGGACGCCGTCGGCCAGGGCCCGGTGGTAGGCGGCGAGCACGACGAGGCAGCCGGCCTCGCCCATGGCGCCGCCCTGGATGGTGGCGTCGCTGGCGAAGGCGACCGCCGGGGTGCCGTCCACCGTGCCGACCGCCGCGAGCATGCCGCTGTCGTCGCGGGCGGTGATCAGCTCGACGCTGGCCTCGTCGAAGAACGTGCCGAGGCGCAGGGCGGGGTCGCGCGGGTCGACCTCGACGACCGCACCCTGGTCGGTGGTCGTGGTCACGAGGCGCTCCTGATCGCCAGCGCCACGTTGTGACCGCCGAAGCCGAAGGAGTTGTTCAGCGCGAGCAGGTCGCCGCCTGCCAGGGCGCGCGGCTTGTCGATCACGACGTCCAGGTGCACGTCGGGGTCCAGGTCGGTCAGGTTGATCGTCGGCGGCGCGAGGCGGTGGTGCAGGGCGAGCACGGTGAAGATCGCCTCGACGGCGCCGGCCGCGCCGAGCAGGTGGCCGGTCATCGACTTGGTCGCCGAGACGGCGACCCCGTCGGCGGCCGAGCCCAGCGCCTTGATGATCGAGGCGCTCTCGGCGACGTCGCCGACCGGCGTCGAGGTGGCGTGGGCGTTGATGTGCACGACGTCGGACGGCGCGCCGTCGGGCTCCGCGGGGGCGGGGGGGATCGCGCGCGGGGCCCCGGCCCCCACCGGGTCGGGCGCGGCGATGTGGTGGGCGTCGGAGGTGATGCCGCAGCCGGCGATCTCGCCGTAGACGTGCGCCCCGCGCGAGCGGGCGTGCTCCTCGGACTCCAGCACCACGATGCCGGCGCCCTCGCCGAGGACGAAACCGTCGCGCGAGGTGTCGTAGGGCCGGCTGGCGCCCCCGGGGTCCTCGTTGCGGGTCGACAGGGCCTGCATGGCGGCGAACCCGGCGATCGGCAGCGCGTGGATCGCGGCCTCGGTGCCACCGGCGACGACGATGTCGGCGCGGCCGGAGCGGATCATCTCGGCGGCGTACCCGATCGCCTCGGCGCCCGAGGCGCAGGCGCTGACCGGGGTGTGGACGCCGCCCCGGGCCCCGAGCTCGAGGCTGACCGCCGCGGCCGGGCCGTTGGGCATCAGCATCGGCACGGTGAGCGGGAAGACCCGGCGGGCCCCCTTCTCCTTCAGCACGTCGTACTGGTCGAGCAGGGTCCAGACCCCGCCGATGCCGGAGGCGACGACGACACCCAGCCGCTCACCGTCGACCTCGGGCGAGCCGGCGTCGGCCCACGCCTCGCGAGCGGCGATCAGCGCGTACTGCGCCGAAGGGTCCAGGCGCCGGGTCTCGACCTTGGCCAGCACCTCGATCGGGGGCACCGCCAGCTGGGCGGCGAAGGTCACCGGCAGCCCGTACAGCTGGGCCCAGTCCTGGGCCAGCGGGGTGGCACCGGGCGTGCCGTCGAGCACGGCCTGCCAGGTGGTGGGCACGTCCCCGCCGAGGGGTGTCGTGGCACCGAGGCCGGTGACGACGACGCGGCGGTTCTGGGTGTCGGCCATGGGGACGCTCCTCGCGTGGTGTGCCCCCGGGGACGACGTCCCCCGGGGCCGGGTCAGCTGGGCTCAGCCCTGTGCCTGGTGGATGTACGAGACGGCGTCGCGCACGGTCGACAGGTTCTTGACGTCGTCGTCCGGGATGCGCACGCCGAACTTCTCCTCGGCGTTGACGACGATGGTCATCATCGACAGCGAGTCGATGTCGAGGTCATCGGTGAAGTTCTTGTCCAGCTCGACCGAGTCGACCGGCAGGCCGGTCTCCTCGTTGACGATCTCGGCGAGACCGCTGAGGATCTCCTGCTCGCTGTGGGCCATGCGAGGTGCTCCTTCGGTTGGTGTGACGCCCGAGGTACCCGTCGGGTGCGGGGGACTGGTGGTGCGCCTAGGGCAACGTGACGACCTGGGCGGCGTACGAGAGCCCGGCGCCGAAGCCGATCAGCAGCGCGAGGCCGCCGTGCGGCGCGGCGCCCTCGCGCAGCATGCGCTCCATGGCCAGTGGCACCGAGGCGGCCGAGGTGTTGCCCATGTCGGCGACGTCGCGCGCGACCGGGACGTGGGCGGGCAGCTTGAGCGCCTTGATCATCGAGTCGATGATCCGCATGTTGGCCTGGTGGGGGATGAACGCCGAGAGGTCCTCGGCCTTGACGCCGGCGCGGTCCAGTGCCTCCTGAGCCACCGGCGCCATCTTCCACACCGCCCAGCGGAACACCGCCTGGCCCTTCATGACGATCGCCGGCCAGAGCACCTCGGGGGCGTCGGCGGGGCGGTCCGGTCGCATGTCCAGCCAGCTGTCGCGCTGGCGGATGGTGTCCCACTGCTCACCGTCCGAGCCCCACACCGTCGGACCGATCGCGGGCACGTCCGAGGGGCTGACCACGACCGCGCCGGCGCCGTCGCCGAAGATGAAGGCGCTGCCGCGGTCGTCCAGGTCGGTGAAGTCCGACAGCTTCTCGACCCCGACGACGAGCACGTGCTCGGCGCTGCCGCCGCGCACCATGTCGTGCGCCAGCGAGACGCCGTGGCAGAAGCCGGCGCAGGCGACCGAGATGTCGAACGCCGCCGCCGGGGTCGCGCCGAGGCGGTAGGCGAGCAGCGCCGCGGCAGCCGGCGTCTGGAAGGGGTGGGTGACCGTGGCGACGATGACGGCGCCGATCTGGTCGGCCCGCAGCCCGGCGTGCTCCAGGGCCTGACGCGAGGCGGCCTCGGCCATGTCGACGACGCTCTCGTCCGGTGCGGCGCGACGTCGGGTGACGATCCCCGAGCGCCCCTGGATCCACTCGTCCGAGGACTCGATCGCGTCGACCAGCTCGTGGTTGGTCACCACCCGGGCGGGGCGGTAGGCCCCGATGCCGCTGAGGCGGGCGTAGGCCGCCCCCTGCGGGGTGAGGATGGTGCGCTGCGGCTCGGTGGTGGTGGTCATGCTCGCGACTCCTCGGGGTGCAGACGCACGATCGGCTGGCCGGGGGCCACGGGGTCGCCGTCCTCGACCAACCACTCGACGACGCGGCCACCGTGCGGCGCCACGACGTCGTAGCGCTCGCGCAGGGTGGCGACGGTGGCGACGGTGTCGCCGCGCGTGACGGTGGCGCCGACGTCCAGGGTGGTGACGGCGACGGTTCCCTTGGCGGGAGCGACGACCAGCCGCCAGGTGGGGTTCTGCGACAGGCCGCTCTCGCGGGCGTGCCGGGCGACCATGTCGCGGGCGGCGTCCAGGTCCTCAGGGGTCTTCAGGGCCAGCGCCTCGACGTCGGGCAGGGCGCGCTTGACCAGACCGGTGAGGGTGCCGGCCGGGGGGATCTCGATGACGCCCGTGACGCCGAGGTCGCGCATGGCGTCCATGCACAGGTCCCAGCGCACCGGGTTGCTGACCTGGTTGACCAGCCGCCGCAGGACGTCGCGGCCGTCGTGCACCACGGTTCCGTCGGCGTTGGACAGCAGCCGGGTGCGTGGGTCGTGGGTGGTCATGGCCCGGGCGAACCCGTCCAGGACGGACCCGGCCGGTGCCATGTGCTGGGTGTGGAAGGCGCCGGCCACCTGCAGCGGGATCAGCCTGGCCCTGGCGGGTGGGTCGTCCTTCAGCGCCGCGAGCTGCTCGAGGGTGCCCGCCGCCACCACCTGGTCGGCGCTGTTGACGTTGGCGGCGGTCAACCCGTGCCGTGCCAGCGCCGCGCTGACATCGTCGGCGTCGCCACCGACGACGGCGGTCATGCCGGTCGGGGTCACCGCGCTCGCGGCGGCCATGGCGCGACCGCGCTCGCGGACGAACACCATGGCCTGCTCGGCGCTCAGGACGCCGGCACCGGCCGCGGCGGTGGTCTCACCGACGCTGTGCCCGGCTCCGGCCGCGACCTGGTTGAAGGCGTCGGAGGGGTGCGGGAACACCGCGAGCAGCGCGACCAGCCCGCTCGCGACGATCAGCGGCTGGGCCACGGCGGTGTCGCGGATCGTCTCGGCGTCGGACTCGGTGCCGTGGCTGACCAGGTCGATGTCGGCGACGGCCGACAACCACCGCAGCCGGGCCTCGAAGCCGGGCACCTCGAGCCAGGGGCGTAGGAAGCCGGGCGTCTGGGCGCCCTGACCCGGGCAGGCGATGACGAGCACCTCCCCACCCTCTCCGGTCACGAGGGCCGGACCTGATGTCGACCGTGACCAAGGATGTGACGCGATGTTGGAGGTTTCCTACAACATGGTGGTGGCGACGGGGGGTTCGGCGACGGGCCGCGGGGGCCCGCGACGCGGCACGTCGGCCAGCCGGCCGAGGGCCAGGGCGATGCGGACGACGTCGGCGTCGCGCGGGTGCGTGACGTCGTACCCGCACACGTCGATGGCCCGCCGCAACCGGTACCGCACCGTGTTGGGGTGGACGAAGAGCACCCGTGCCGAGGCCTCGAGCGAGCCACCGGTCTCGAGGTAGGTCGTGACCGTGTCGAGCAGGGCGCCGCCGGCGCTCACGAGCGGGTGGTGCACCCGGTCGACGAGCGCGCGGCGCGCCTGGCCGTCGCCGGTGAGCACGCGCTCGGGCAGCAGGTCGTCGGCCAGCACCGGCCGGGGCGCCTCCGGCCACCCCCGCGCCGCGACGAGCCCGGACATCGCCGCGCGCGCCGAGCGCCCCGCAGCGAACAGGTGCGGAACCGAGGGGCCCACCACGATCGGCCCGGGGGCGAAGCACACGGTCAGCTCGGACGCCGTCTGCAGCGGGCGGGCCACCCCGCCGAGCACCGTGATCAGGCGCCCGCCCTGGACGGCGCCCAGGGCGTCCACCCCGAGCCGTTTCGCGTGCCGCCGCAGCACCTCCAGCGACTCACCGGTCGAGGTTGCCCGGGCGTGACCGGCCACGACCACGACGCCGGTGACGGCGTCCCAGCCCAGAGCGGCAGCGCGGGACTGCAGGGCGTCGTCGGCCTCACCGCGCAGCACCGCGTCGACGACCAGCGACTCCAACCGTGCGTCCCAGGCCCCGCGCGCCTCGGCGGCCTGCGCGTAGACCTCGGCGGCGGCGAAGGCGATCTCCCTCGAGTAGCGCAGCACGGCCTCGCGCAGGGCCTGCTCCTCGCCCGGCGCCGCCATCTGGTCGACCTGGTCCTCGACCACTCCGACGACGGTGCGCACCAGATCCAGGGTCTGGCGCAGGGTCACCGACCGGGTGAGCTCGCGCGGGGCCGTGCCGAAGACGTCCGCCGTCACGGCGAGCGACGCGTCCGGGCGCCGGAACCAGCCCAGGAAGGCGGCGATGCCCGCCTGGGCGACCAGCCCGACCCACGACCGGTCCTCGGCGCTCAGCGCGCGGTACCAGGGGTGGTTCTCCTCCATCTGGGCCGACGCGGCGCGCGCCAGGGCGGGCATGCCCTGCTCGAAGCGCCGCCGGGTGGCGTCGGTGACGGGCAGGGTGCGGGTGGCCACGGGGCCAGCGTAGGGCGGCCGGTCTCGAACCTGCCGGGACGCCCTGGCTGGGTTATGGTCAAGGGGCGGGCCGACTCCGTGGCAGCTGGGTGGCAGCTGCCGCCCAGCCGACCCCTACGGTCCGCAAGGAGGCACCGATGGGACTTCTCCAACGCATCCAGAACACCTTCCGGACCCGCGTGGCGCACGTCGCCCCCGCGCCGCTGCGGCGGCGCACCGCTCAGCACGTCTCGGCCCAGAGCGACGAGGGCAAGCTGCGGGCCCGCCTGATGGTCGACCCCAACGACCACGTGGCCTTCGCCGAGCTCGCCGAGATCGTGCGGGCGCACGCCGCGCTCGGGCACGAGGACGAGAGCCGCCCGCGGGCGGTCGCCGACGCCGAGTGGGCGCTGGCCGAAGAGCTCGCCCAGAGCGCGCGCGCCTGGTACCCCCTGATCGAGCTGGCCCGGCTGTCGGTCCGCGAGGACCTCGACGGCGCCCAGCGCCGGCTGGGGATCGCCGTCGAGCGCGACCCCAGCGGCCGGGCCCTGGCCGAGGCGCTGGCCATGCTGCGCCGCGCGGGCATGCTCGACGCCGCCCTGTCGCTCGGTGTCGGGCACTGGCGACCGCGTGAGCACGTGCCCGAGGCGGGCCGCGAGCTGGTGCAGATCGCCGTCCAGGCCGGTCGGATCGGCGAGGCCAAGCGGCACCTGGCGGCCCTGGAGGCGCACCCTGACCAGGGTGCGGTGGGCGACCTGCGGATCGACCTGGACGCGATGATCCTCAGCCACGACCACTGACTCGCCGAAAGCCGAGGGTCACCGCTCAGGCGTCCCCGCCCGCGTTGCCGCTGGTGCCGGCGGTGACGTCCAGCAGCCGGTACCGCTGCGCCGCGTCGCGCGCCGCTGACACGTCGACCTCGCCGCGCCTGGCCAGGGCCTGCAGGGCGCGGACGGCGATCGAGGGGCCGTCGATGTGGAAGTGCCGCCGCGCAGCGGGCCGGGTGTCGGAGACGCCGAACCCGTCCGCACCGAGCGTGGCGTAGTCGCTTGGCACCCACTGGCGGATCTGGTCGGGCACCGCGCGCATGTAGTCGCTCACCCCGACCACGGGCCCGCGCTGGTCGCGCAGAGCCGTGGTGACGTACGGGATCCGCTCCGGCTCGTCGGGGTGCAGGAACGCGTGCTCGTCGCAGGCCAACCCGTCACGGCGCAGCTCGTTCCACGACGTCACGCTCCACACGTCGGCGTCGACTCCGAAGTCCTGGCCCAGCAGCTCCTGGGCCTCCAGCGCCCACGGCACGCCCACACCGCTCGCGAGCAGCTGCACCCGCGGCCGGTTCGCGTCGGTGCCCGGCCGCAGCAGGTACATGCCGCGCAGCAGCCCCTCGACGTCCAGGCCCTCGGGCTCGGCGGGCTGCACGATCGGCTCGTTGTAGAGCGTCAGGTAGTAGAAGACGTCCTCGGGGGAGTCGCCGTACATCCGGCGCAGCCCGTCCCTGACGATGTGCCCGATCTCGTAGCCGTACGACGGGTCGTAGGCGACGACGGCCGGGTTGGTGCTGGCCAGCAGCGGCGAGTGGCCGTCGGCGTGCTGCAGGCCCTCACCGGTGAGCGTCGTGCGCCCGGCGGTGGCACCCAGCAGGAACCCGCGGGTCATCTGGTCACCGGCCGCCCACAGGCTGTCGCCGGTGCGCTGGAACCCGAACATCGAGTAGAAGACGTAGACCGGGATCATCGGCTCGCCGTGCGTCGCGTACGACGTGCCGGCGGCCGTGAAGGCCGCGACCGAACCGGCCTCGTTGATCCCCACGTGCAGCATCTGTCCGGTCTTGGACTCCTTGTAGGCCAGCATCAGCTCGGCGTCGACCGACACGTAGTTCTGCCCGTGCGGGTTGTAGATCTTGGCGGTCGAGAAGAACGAGTCCATCCCGAAGGTGCGCGCCTCGTCCGGGATGATCGGCACGATCCGGTGGCCGATCTCCTTGTCGCGCATCAGGTCCCTGAGCAGGCGGACGAAGGCCATCGTCGTGGCGACCTGCTGCTTGCCCGACCCGCGCTTGACGACGTCGTACGTCGCGTCGGGGGGCAGGGTGAGCTTGGTGCCCTCGGTGCGCCGCGCGGGCATCGGGCCGCCGAGCTTGGCGCGGCGCTCGCGCAGGTACTGCAGCACCTCGTCGTCGGGGCCCGGCCGGTAGAACGGCGGCAGGTACGGGTCGGCGTCCAGCTGCTCGTCGGTGATCGGGATGCGCAGGCTGTCGCGCAGCAGCTTGAGGTCCTCGATCGTCAGCTTCTTCATCTGGTGGGTGGCGTTGCGGCCGGCGAAGTGCGGCCCGAGGCCGTAGCCCTTGATGGTCTGCGCGAGGACGACGGTCGGCTGACCGGTGTGGTTCACGGCCGCTTGGTAGGCGGCGTAGACCTTGCGGTAGTCGTGGCCGCCGCGCTTGAGCTTCCAGATGTCCTCGTCCGAGAGGTGCTCGACCATCTTGCGGGTGCGCGGGTCTCGCCCGAAGAAGTGCTCGCGGATGTACGCGCCGTCGTTGGCGCGGTACGTCTGGTAGTCGCCGTCCGTGGTGCTGTTCATCAGGTGCACGAGGGCGCCGTCGCGGTCAGCGGCCAACAGCGGGTCCCACTCGCGGCCCCACACGGCCTTGACGACGTTCCAGCCGGCCCCGCGGAACGAGGCCTCGAGCTCCTGGATGATCTTGCCGTTGCCGCGCACCGGACCGTCCAGGCGCTGCAGGTTGCAGTTGATGACGAACGTGAGGTTGTCGAGCTCCTCGAACGCCGCGACGTGCAACAGGCCGCGGCTCTCGGGCTCGTCCATCTCGCCGTCGCCGAGGAACGCCCAGACCCGTTGCTGGCTGGTGTCCTTGATGCCGCGGGCGTCCAGGTACTTGTTGAACTGCGCCTGGTAGATCGCGTTCATCGGCCCGAGACCCATGGACACCGTGGGGAACTCCCAGAAGTCCGGCATCTGGCGCGGGTGCGGGTAGGACGGCATGCCGCCGCCCTCGTGGCTCAGCTCCTGGCGGAAGCCGTTGAGGTCGTCCTCGGACAGCCGACCCTCGAGGTAGGCGCGCGCATAGACCCCGGGGGAGGCGTGCCCCTGGATATAGATCTGGTCGCCGCCACCGTCGTGGTCGCGCCCGCGGAAGAAGTGGTTGAAGCCGACCTCGTACAGCGTGGCGCTGGAGGCGTAGCTCGAGATGTGGCCGCCGACACCGACGCCGGGGCGCTGCGCGCGGTGGACGATGACCGCCGCGTTCCAGCGCAGCCACGCGCGGTAGCGGCGCTCGACCTCCTCGTCGCCGGGGAACCACGGCTCGGACTCGGGCGAGATGGTGTTGATGTAGTCCGTGGCCGTCAGGCTGGGGACGCCGACCTGCTGCTCGCGGGCGCGCTCGAGCAGCTTGAGCATGAGGTAGCGCGCACGCGTGCGGCCCTTGGCGTCCAGGACGCCGTCGAGGGACTCGAGCCACTCGCGGGTCTCGTCGGGATCGGTGTCGGGCAGCTGGCTCGGGATCCCGTTCAGGATGGGGCCCGCGCCCTTCGGTCCGGTCACGTCAGTCCTCTCTCGCACGCGCTCATCCACCCATCCTGCTCCCTGCGTCCCCCCTCGTCACATCCGGCCAGGGTCCCAGGTCCGCCCCCCGACGTGATCACGTCGAGCACGCCGCGCCGCCTGGTGGAGCGGCGCCGCGTCACCAGGCACGCCCGCGCGTCACAGAGCCGACCGGACTCGCACGCCGGTTGCAGCGGGGTGCCGTCAGGCGCCGAGGCGCTCGGCCCCGGCGTACACGGTCATCTTCGGGGGGCGCAGGAAGCCGACCAAGGTCATCCCGGACTCGGCCGCGAGCTCGACGGCCAGGCTGGAGGGGGCGGAAACCGCTGCGAGACACGGGATTCCGGCCATCAGCGCCTTCTGGGTCAGCTCGAACGACGCCCGGCCGCTGACCATCAGGACGCAGCCCGTGAGCGGCAGCCGATGCTCGCGCGCCGCCCAGCCGATCACCTTCTCGACGGCGTTGTGCCGCCCGACGTCCTCGCGCACCGCCAGCAGCTCGCCGCCCGCGGTGAACAGGCCGGCCGCGTGCAGCCCCCCGGTGCGGTCGAAGACCTTCTGGTGCTCGCGCAGTGCGTCCGGCAGGGCCACCAGCAGCTCAGGTGCCAGGGGGGTG
Organism: Actinomycetota bacterium; assembly: GCA_014377795.1. Lineage (GTDB taxonomy): Bacteria > Actinomycetota > Actinomycetes > Actinomycetales > Angustibacteraceae > JACMOY01. Next base: position 10,684 of record JACMOY010000161.1, read on the forward strand.
GTGTCGGCCCGCACGTCGTACGTCGAGCGCACCCGCACGGCGTCGATGCTGGCCTTGCCGCACACCCCGCACGAGGACGTCGTGTAGAACGAGCGCTCGAGCGAGACGTCGGGCA
>JACMOY010000002.1 GCA_014377795.1 Actinomycetota bacterium
CGCCGGCGGCGCCGCAGGCGACGAGGGCTGGGTGGACGCCGCAGCCGAGGCAGGCGCCTGAGGCTGGGCGGGCGCCTGAGCCGGCGCAGCGGCCGGCGGCTCGGGCGCGGGGCGCGGGGCTGGCCTGCCGCTGGCGGCGGACGCCGTGGGCACCGCGGCACCGAGCCGACGCTCGATCCGGTCCAGCCGGGCGCCGTACCCGCCCTCGCCCTCGGCGCCGGGCAGCAGCACGCGAGCGCACAGCAGCTCGAGCTGCAGACGGGGGGACGTCGCGCCGGTGAGCTCGGTCAGCCCGGTGTTGACGACGTCCGCAGCCCGACTGAGCGCCGCGGCACCGAAGTGCGCGGACTGCTGGCGCATCCGCTCGAGCTGGTCCTCGGGCAGCCCGCGCAGCACCGCGTGGGCGCCGTCGGGGACCGCCGCGACGACGATCAGGTCGCGCAGCCGCTCGAGCAGGTCCTCGACGAAGCGGCGCGGCTCGTGACCGGTGTCGATGACCTTGTCGACCACCCGGAAGACCGTGGCCGCGTCGCCCACCGCGAAGGCCTCGACGACGTCGTCGATCAGCGTCGCGTCGGTGTAGCCGAGCAGACTCACGGCCCGGTCGTACCCGATGCCGTCCACCCCCGACCCGGCGATCAGCTGGTCGAGCACCGACAGCGAGTCGCGCACCGACCCCGCGCCGGCCCGCACGACGAGCGGCAGCACGCCCTTGTCGACGCTCACCCGCTCGCTGTCGCACAGCCGGGACAGGTAGTCCTGCAGGGTCGCCGGGGGAACCAGGCGGAACGGGTAGTGGTGGGTACGCGAGCGGATCGTGCCGATGACCTTCTCGGGCTCGGTGGTGGCGAAGATGAACATGACGTGTGGCGGCGGCTCTTCGACCACCTTCAGCAGGGCGTTGAAGCCCTGCGTCGACACCATGTGCGCCTCGTCGATGATGTAGATCTTGTAGCGGCTGGCCGCCGGGGCGAAGGCCGCCTTCTCGCGCAGGTCGCGGGCGTCGTCCACACCGCCGTGGCTCGCGGCGTCGATCTCGATCACGTCGACGGTGCCGGCGCCGCCGCGGGCCAGCGCGACGCACGAGCCGCACACCCCGCACGGCGTCGGCGTCGGGCCCTGCTCGCAGTTCAGGCAGCGGGCCAGGATGCGCGCGCTGGTCGTCTTGCCGCACCCGCGCGGGCCGCTGAACAGGTAGGCGTGGTTGACCCGGTCGGTGCGCAGCGCCTGCATCAGCGGCTCGGTGACGTGCTCCTGCCCGATGACCTCGGCGAACGTCTCGGGTCGGTACCGGCGGTACAGGGCGGTGGACACGCGACGACACTAACCCCCGTGACCGACATCGACCGGGGCCGTCCACCGGTCGTGGTGATGGGCGTCTCGGGCTGCGGCAAGAGCACCGTCGCACGCACTCTCGCCAAACGCTGGGGCGTCGACTTCGCGGACGCCGATGACCTGCACAGCCCCCAGAACGTGGCCGCGATGGCCGCCGGCCGCCCCCTGGACGACGAGGCCCGGGCGCCGTGGCTGGCCGTCGTCGCGCGGTGGCTGGGTGAGCACCAGACCGGCGGCGTCATGGCCTGCTCGGCGCTGCGCCGGCGCTACCGCGACGTGCTGCGCTCGAGCGCGCCCGGAGTCGTGTTCCTGCACCTGGACGGCGACCCCGCCCTGATCGCGCGCCGCGTCTCGAGCCGCCCCGACCACTTCATGCCCCCCGCCCTGCTGGCCTCGCAGCTGCAGACGCTCGAGCCGCTCGGTCCGGGCGAGCGCGGTCTGGTCGTCGACCTGGCCCAGCCGCCGGACGAGATCGTCACCGCGTTCGCCACGTGGTGCGCAGCAGTCGACCCCGGGACGTGAGCGACCCCCCGCACACCCGCCAGAGCCCGCCTGCCCTTGCTGCCTTCCGGCCCTGGGGGAGTTCAGCGAGGTGACGCCGCACGAGGGGTCGGCGCCCACTGTACAAGCAGCGTGACCCGCCCGACCGGTCCAGCTGTACGGGGACGGCGTTCTGATCGCGACCCTGCAGTGCCGGTTCGACCGACGCGCCGCCACGGTGAACGTGACCGGCGTCCGTCGGCTGCGCTCGAGCTCGTCGCGGACCCGCCTGAGAACTGGCTCGACACCTGAGCCGTCGCGTTCGCAGACCCCGTCCCACCTGACAGGTGGTGACCGGGTGGGCCGACGCTCTAGTAGCCTCGACCGCGGAGGATTCGCATAGTGGCCTAGTGCGCACGATTGGAAATCGTGTTGGGTTAATCACCCTCGCGGGTTCAAATCCCGCATCCTCCGCCAGGCACGAGCGTCAGCGCCGACGGCGGGCGGTGCCGAACAGGCTGCGGGTGATCTCGCGGCCGATCACGGTGGCCGCCGAGCGGGCCATCGACCGGAAGACCGTCGACGTCACGACCTTCTCGACCACCGACTCGTCCTGGGCGGCGGACCGCCGCGGAGCGGGAGCCGCCGGTGCTTGTTGCACAGAAGGCGCCGGTGCTGCAGAAGGCGCGGGTGCGGCTGCCAGTCGCGCGTTCAGCTTCTCGTAGGCCGACTCGCGGTCGATGGCCTGCGTGTAGCGCGGCGCGAGCGGGCTGGGGGCGAGGACGGCGGCGACGACGTCCGGGGCCGACGGTGCCATCAACGACTGCGGCGCTCTCAGGCGGGTCCACGCCACCGGGGTCGGCGCCCCGCGCTCGCTCAGCACGGTCACGACGGCCTCACCGGTGCCGAGCTGGGTGAGCAGCTC
>JACMOY010000162.1 GCA_014377795.1 Actinomycetota bacterium
GCGACGCTCGTCTACCTCCTCGACGTACGGCCGACCCTGTCCGGGCTTTCCCGCCGCTGACTGCTCCGAGCTCGACGCCGAGGCCGTCTGACCTCGGTGGTCAGGTGCCCGCGGAATCCCGGTCCTTGGTGGTTGGTTAGGGTGTGGCCGACCCCGCAGGTAGTTGAACTTCTGGGGACTGGCCTTACGGAGGCGGCTGCGTGGAACTGAGCGACTACTGGCGGACGATACGGCGGCGATGGAAGTTGATCGTCGCCTGCGTCCTGCTCGCGATCGGTGCGGCCGGTCTGCTCACCTGGCAGACGACGCCGCTCTACGCGTCGAGCACCCAGCTCTTCGTGTCGACGGCCTCCTCCGACACCAGCGAGGCCTCGACCGGCGGCCAGTTCGCGACGCAGCGGGTGGCGTCGTACGTCGACCTGGTCGGCACCCGGATGCTGTCGGAGACCGTAGCCACCAACCTGGGCGGTGAGTTCGAGGCCGGTGACCTGCGCGCAGCCGTGACGGCCGAGGCGGTGCCGGACACGGTCAACCTCGTCATCACCGTGGAGAACCCCGACCCGGTCGCCGCTCGCGACATCGCCCAGGCCTACGCCGCAGCGCTGAGCGCGCTGGTGGCCGACATCGAGACCCCCGACGGCAAGACCGAGGCCCCCATCAAGGCCTCGATCGTCGACAACGCGGCGATCACCCGCGACCCGGTCAGCCCCAACAAGACGCGCAACCTCGGCCTGGGCCTCGTGCTCGGCCTGCTCGTCGGGGTGGGCGCCGCGGTGCTGCGCGATCTGCTCGACACCACGATGCGCACCGCCGAGGACGTCGCCGGCGTGACGTCGGCGCCGATCCTCGGGCACATCAACAACGACTCGGCCGCGGTGCGCAAGTCGCAGGCGGAGGCGCTGGCCGAGGCGACGCCCTGGGCCGAGGCGTTCCGCGTGCTGCGCACCAACATGCAGTACGTCGAGGTCGACCAGGAGCACCGCGTCTTCGTCGTGTCGAGCTCGCTGCCGGCCGAGGGCAAGTCGACCGCCACCGTCAACCTGGCCGTCACGCTCGCGATGGCGGGCGAGTCGGTGTGCCTGGTCGAGTGCGACCTGCGCCGGCCCACCATGGCGAGCCGGCTGTCGCTCGACGACGCGGTCGGCACCACCAGCGTGCTGATCGGCAAGATCACCCTCGACGACGCCCTGCAGAACTATGGGGACACCAGCCTGAAGGTGCTCGCCTGCGGTCAGCGCCCCCCCAACCCGTCGGAGCTGCTGCAGTCACGCGCGATGGCCGAGCTGATCGCGGACCTCCGGGAGCGTTTCGACATCGTGCTGATCGACTCGCCCCCACTGCTGCCGGTCACCGACGCCGCGCTGCTCTCGGCCCAGGCCGACGGCATGCTCGTCGTGGTGCGCCACGGCAAGACCACGCGCGACCAGCTGACCCACTCGCTCGAGCGCGTGGAGGCCGTCGGCGCCAAGTGCGTGGGCGTCGTCGTCAACCTGGTGCCGTCGAAGAAGTCGGGGCGCGGCTACGGCTATGGCTACGGCTATGGCTATCAGTACACCTACGCGGCGACCACCACGAAGCCTCCGCGCGGCCGCAAGGCTGAGGTCAAGGGCGACGCCAAGAGCGGCCACGGGCACCGCAAGGACTGACGTCGGGCAGCCGGGTCAGGCCCCGAGGTAGCGCCGTAGGGCCTCGGCGGCAGGCTCGGGCACGAACCCGGTGGCCTCGAGCTTGGCCAGCGACAGCACGCTCTGGTGCGGGCGCGGGGCGAGCTGCTTGCCGGCGCCGTACTCCGCCGTCGTCACCTCGGTGACGTCGGCAGGGGAACGGCCCGAGAGCTCGAAGACCCGGCGGGCGATGTCGGCCCACGACGTCGGGTCGCCGCCGTTGCTGACGTGGTAGGTGCCGTACGCCGCCCCGACCGCCAGCAGGTGACGGGTGGCGCGCACGAGCTCGTCGGTGAACGTGAGCCGACCGACCTGGTCACCCACCACGCTGGGGGAGACCCCGTCGGCGGCGAGCTGCGCCATGATGGCGACGAAGTTGCGGCCGGAGCCGATCAGCCAGGACGTGCGGAGCAGGTAGTGCCGTTGGGCCGTGCCGACGGCGAGCTCACCGGCGGCCTTCGTCTGGGCATAGACCCCCAGCGGCGAGAGGGGCTCGTCCTCGACGTGATCGGGTGCGGTGCCGTCGAAGACGTACTCCGAGGAGTAGTGCACCAGGGTCAGCCGGTGCCGGCCGGCGATCCGGGCGAGGGTTGCCGGCGCGGTGGCATTGGCCGCCCAGGCCGCGACCCGGCCCTCGGGCGTCTCGGCGGCGTCGACGGCGGTGTAGGCGGCCGCGTTGACGACCACGTCGTGCTCGTGCCACGGCCAGGCATCGACGGCGGCGAGATCGGTGACGTCGAGCCCGTGGTCGGCGCCCGTGCCCGGCAGGTCGACGCCGACCGCTCCCGGGATCGCCGCGACGAGCGCCCGGCCGAGCTGGCCGCGGGCGCCGACGACCAGCGTCGTACGCGGGGCCATCGGGGTGACGTCGCCCAGCGCCGGGTTGGTGCGGTCCTTGTCGGAGATCTCCGCCTCGGCCAGCGGGATCGGCCAGTCGATCGCGGCCGTCGGGTCGGCCA
>JACMOY010000163.1 GCA_014377795.1 Actinomycetota bacterium
AGGTAGCCCATCGGGTCGGTGGTGGCCAGCGCCGGTGCGGGCCGAGCGGCGTCCACGCCGAGTGCCTGCAGGGCCCGTCGCTGGCTGGTGCGGACGCCGGCACCGGCCAGGGCGTCAAGGGCGACGTGGGCGGTGATGTCGCAGCTGCCGTCGGCCACGGGGGGCACCGCACGCCCGTCGCGGTAGCCGACCAAGGTGCCGGCGCTCGGCCGACTGAGCCGGTCGTGGGAGTAGTCGACGGCGAGCAGCACGCTGCCGTCGGCGCGCGCGAGCAGGTCGGCCCAGGCGCGCTCGCGTGGCAGACCCACCTCCACCCGGTCCCCGGGACGCGTGGTCGGCCACCATCGGGCCGCCCAGGCCAGCTCGTCCCGCGACGCGTCCCCGCCCACGTGCTCGAAGCCGTCGTCGTCGACCTCGACGACGCGCAGCGCACCGTCGTCGCCCACAGCCAGGACCGGGCACGGCACGTCGTCGAGCCATTCGTGCGCCACCACGAGCGCGTCGCGGGCGTCCAGGTCGGCTGGCAGGTCAGCCCCGCCGGGTGCGACCAGCCAGTCGACGGACGACGGCAGTCCAGGTGGCCGGGCGACGACGTCGACGCCGAGCAGCGAGAGGCGCGGGTCGGCGTCCGCGAGCGCAATGAGCAGCTCGCCGCGGCCGCTGCCCACGTCGACGACGCGGCGCAGGTCACAGGACGCAGCCAGCTGGGCGAGCGCTGCGGCCAGCAGTGGGCCCGCGTGCACGCTGGTGCGGAAGTGCTCTGCGGCGGCGTTCGAGCGGTAGAACCCGTCGGCGCCGTACAGCGCGTCCTGCCAGGCCGCCAGCCAGGGGCGCGACGTCACGCGTCGCGGCGCAGCACGACGACGACGTCGGTCACCGCGAACAGGAACCGGCCCGCGTCGGCGAGCGAGCGCACCGACTCGACCCAGCTCGTGGCGCGCGCCGTCAGCGCGGGGTCGTCGCGCACGGCGGCGAGCATGCCCATCGAGATCTTCCAGGCCAGCGAGCCCTCGTCGAAGCGCCGGTGCGGGTCGGCCCACGACCGGACGTCGGCCAGCGCCAGCGGCGAGTCGACGGCCAGGCCGAGCAGCTTGCGGCCCATGAACCCGTCGGCGCGGCTCTGCCACTGGGGAACCTGGGCGACGAAGCGGTCGACGAGCAGCCGGGTCAGGTCGTCGTCCGGCCCGGTGAACAGCGCGGTGTCGAAGTCGGTGTGACCGACCACCGCGGTTCCGCCCGCGCGCAGCACGCGGTGGCACTCGAGGAGGAAGGCCGCGGGGTCGGTGAGGTTCTCGGCGACGTTCATCGACACGATGCGGTCGATGCTGGTGTCGGCGAACGGCAGTCGCGCGTCCAGGTCGGCCACCCGCGAGACGACGCGCGGGTCGTGCAGCAGGTCGTCGTCCAGGTCGGACGTCGCGTCGAGGGCGTGCACCAGGCGGGGGGCCGGGTTGGCCGACAGCAACGCCCGCACCGTGCGTCCGGTGCCGCACCCGAGGTCAGCCACCACGAGATCGTCACGGTCGACGTCCATCAGCTCGGCGAGTCGCTGGTGGCGTCCCATGGGCCGAGCCTAAAGCGGCACCGGGGCGCGGCGCGGTGCGGGTGGGTGGACGTCGGCGCGCGGGGCTAGCGTCAAGGGGTGAGCCAGGGGGAGCAGCCGGCGCGCCTGCGGGTGGGCGTGGTCGGTGCGGGACGGGTCGGCGCGGTGTTGGGCGCGGCCCTGGCGCGGGCCGGTCACCGCGTCGTCGCGGTCAGCGCGGTGAGCCCCGCCTCGCGCGAGCGGGCCGCGAGCCTGCTGCCCGGCGTGCCGGTGCTGCCCGTGCCGGTCGTCGTGGCCGCCGCCGAGCTCGTGCTGCTGACGGTGCCGGACGACGAGCTCGCACCCCTGGTGCGCGGCCTGACCGCCACCAGCGCCTGGGTGCCCGGCCAGCTGGTCGTCCACACCAGCGGCCGGCACGGGCTGGCGGTGATGGAGCCCGCGCGCGCGTCTGTCAGCCCGCTGGCCCTGCACCCCGCGATGACCTTCGAGGGCAGCTCCGTCGACCTGCAGCGGCTGGCCGGGTGCTGCTTCGGGGTCACCGCGCCGCCCGCGCTGCGACTGGTCGGCGAGGCGCTGGTGGTCGAGATGGGCGGCGAGCCGGTGTGGGTGCTGGACGCCGACCGCCCGGCGTACCACGCGGCCCTGACCCACGGCGCCAACCACCTGGTCACCCTGGTCGCCCAGGCCATGCAGATGCTGCGCTCAGCCGGGGTCGCCGCCCCAGACCGCGTGCTGGCCCCGCTGCTGTCCGCGGCGCTGGACGGCGCGCTGCGCCACGGTGACCTCGCTCTCACCGGCCCGGTGTCGCGTGGCGACGCGGATACCGTGGCGGCGCACGTCGGCGAGCTCGGGGACGAGACCGCGGACGTGCTCCCGACGTACGTCGCGCTGGCCCGGGCCACCGCCGTGCGGGCGCTGGCCGCCGGCCGGCTCAGCCCGCAGGCGACCGCCCGCGTGCTGGACGCGTTGGCACCGACGAAGGAGCCGCAGTGAGCACCGCCACCCACGAGGGAGTCGTCGTCGCCTCGCAGGACCACCCCCGACCGGTCGTCGCGCGCACCCGCGCCGAGCTGGCCGACGCGCGCCGGGCGCTGGACGGCGGCGACGTCGCGGTCGTCATGACCATGGGCGCGCTGCACGAGGGGCACGCGGCGCTGATCCGCCGGGCGCGCGAGCACGCGCGCTTCGTCCTGGTGACCGTGTTCCTCAACCCGCTGCAGTTCGCCGCCGGCGAGGACCTCTCGCGCTACCCGCGCACGTTCGACAGCGACCTGGCCATCTGCGCCCGCGAGGGCGTCGACGTCGTCTTCGCGCCGACGCCGGACGTCGTCTACCCCGAGGGCGACCCGGGCGTGCGCGTCGGCGCCGGGCCGCTCGGCGAGATCCTCGAGGGCCGCTCGCGCCCGGGCCACTTCGACGGCGTCCTCACCGTGGTGGGCAAGATGCTGCACCTGAGCCGGGCCCACGTGGCGCTGTTCGGCCAGAAGGACGCCCAGCAGCTGCTGATGATCCGGCGGATGGTCGCCGACCTGGACTTCGGGGTCGAGGTGGTCGCCGTGCCGACCGTGCGCGAGCCGGACGGACTGGCCCTGTCCAGCCGCAACGTCTACCTCGCGCCCAGCGACCGCGAGGCGGCCCTGTCGCTGTCCGCGGCGCTGCGGGCCGGTGCCGACGCCGCCGTCGAGGGGCCCAGCGCCGTCCGCCGCGCCGCTCGCGCGGTCCTGGTCGCCGAGCCGCTCGTGCTCGTCGACTACCTCGTGCTGGTGCACCCGCAGACGCTGCTGGACGTGCCCGAGTGGTACCGCGGCGAGGCGCTGCTGGCCGTCGCGGCCCGGGTCGGCACCACCCGCCTGATCGACAACGTCCCGCTGCGCCTGGGCCCAGGCGGCGGTCCGCTCGACTCCTCGACCGTGGAGGTCCCCTCATGACCGTGCTCGCCCGCAGCCTTCGCGCCCCCGCCCCGGGGTGGACGACGAGCGCCGACGTCATCGTGGTCGGCTCCGGCATCGCCGGGCTGACGGCGGCGCTGCGCCTGCGCCGCCGCGTCGACCGGGTGCTGCTGCTCACCAAGACCGTCCTGGACGAGGGGTCGACCCGCTGGGCCCAGGGCGGCATCGCCGCCGCCCTCGACCCGGCCGACTCACCCGACGAGCACCTGCAGGACACCCTGGTCGCCGGCGTCGGGTTGTGCGACGTCGACGCCGTCCGGGCGCTGGTCACCGAGGGGCCCGCCCGGGTGCGCGAGCTGGTCGGGCTCGGTGCCAGCTTCGACCTGGACGCGGACGGCGAGATCGCGCTCACCCGCGAGGGCGGGCACCACCGCGACCGGATCGCGCACGCCGGGGGCGACGCCACCGGCGCCGAGATCTCGCGCGCCCTGATCACCGCGCTCGAGGCCGTCCAGCACGACCCGGGCATCGAGGTCATCGAGCACGCCCTGGTCGTCGACCTGCTGCAGGCGGACGACGGGCGGGTCTGCGGGGTCACCCTGCACGTCCTCGGCGAGGGCCAGCGCGACGGTGTCGGCGCCGCCACCGCCCGAGCGGTCGTGCTCGCCACCGGCGGCATCGGTCAGATCTACTCGTCCACCACCAACCCCTCGGTCGCCACCGGCGACGGGGTCGCGGCCGCGCTGCGGGCCGGCGCCGAGATCCGCGACCTGGAGTTCGTCCAGTTCCACCCGACGGTGCTGTGGCTGGGCGCCGGCTCGACCGGCCAGCAGCCGCTGATCAGCGAGGCGTTGCGCGGCGAGGGCGCGTTCCTGGTCGACGGCGACGGCGTGCGGTTCATGCAGGGCGTGCACGAGCTGGCCGACCTGGCCCCGCGCGACGTCGTGGCCCGCGCGATCGTCTCCCGGATGCAGGCGACCGGCACCGACCACGTCTACCTGGACGCCCGCCACCTCGGCGCGGACTTCCTCGCCCGCCGGTTCCCCTCGATCGTCCAGCGCTGCCGCGAGCTGGGGTTCGACCCCGCCACGACCCTGCTGCCGATCGCGCCCGCCCAGCACTACGCCAGCGGGGGCGTCGCCACCGACCTGCGGGGCCGATCGTCCCTGCCGGGTCTGTACGGGTGCGGCGAGGTCGCCTGCTCGGGTGTGCACGGGGCCAACCGGCTCGCGTCCAACTCGCTGCTCGAGGGCCTGGTCTTCGCCCACCGGATCGCCGACGACGTGTCGGCGCGGCTGGCCGCCGGCGAGCTGCCGCTGGCCACGCCGGTCGCCCGCCCCGGTCCCTCGGTGCTCGTGGACGCCGACGCCCGCACCGAGCTGCAGGCCGTCATGACCCTCGGCTCGGGCGCCGTGCGCACCGCCGCCTCGACCGCGCTCGCCGCGGCCCAGCTGGTGGCGGTCGGCGAGCGCGTCGGCGAGGTGCCCGCGGCGCCCGCGTGGGAGACCACCAACCTGCACCAGGTGGCGACCCTGCTGACCCACGTGGCGGGGCTGCGCGAGGAGACCCGCGGCGGGCACGTGCGCGGCGACTTCACCGAGCGCGACGACGAGCACTGGCTCGGCCACCTGACGTCGTCGCTGGACGCCGGCGGTGTCCTCGTCACGCGGTACGACCCCGTCCCGCTGCCCGTGGCCGCGACGCTGTGACCCGGGTCGACCCGGGCCTGGACCTCGCGGACGCGCGCGACGTCGTCCGCCGGGCCCTGGACGAGGACCTCGGTGGCCCGGACGGCGTCGACGTGACGTCGTCCGCCACGATCCCGCTGACCGACGTGCGCACCGCCCACGTCGTGGCGCGGGCCGACGGCGTCGTCGCGGGCCTGGCGCTGTTCGCCCTGGTCTGGGACGACGTGGCGCGCCGCCTGCAGTGCCCGCAGGTGCGGGTCGACCAGCTGGTCGAGGACGCCGCCCGGGTGAGCCGCGGCGACGTCCTGGCCCGCGCCGTCGGCCCCACCCAGGCCCTGCTCGTCGGCGAGCGGACGGCGCTGAACCTGGTCTCGCGCCTGTCCGGGGTCGCCACGCACACCCGCCGGTGGGCCGACGCCCAGCAGGGCACCGGCGCCCAGGTGCTCGACACCCGCAAGACGACCCCGGGTCTGCGCGCGCTGGAGAAGTACGCCGTGCGCTGCGGTGGCGGCACCAACAAGCGGATGGGCCTGTACGACGTCGCGATGATCAAGGACAACCACAAGCTGGCCGCCGGGTCGGTCCGCGCGGCGTACGGCGCGGTGCGGGCGACGTACCCGGACGTGGCCGTGCAGGTCGAGGTCACGACGGTCGCCGAGGCGCTCGAGGCGGTGGCTGCCGGGTCGCGCTTCCTGTTGTGCGACAACATGTCTGTAGCCCTGTTGCGCGAGACGGTCGTCGCGGTGCGCGCGGCGACACCCGAGCGGGTCGAGATCGAGGGCACGGGCGGCCTGACGCTCGAGCGCGTGCGCGAGTACGCGGCGACCGGCGTCGACTACCTGTCGGTCGGCGGCCTCACCCACTCCAGCCCGATCCTGGACATCGCGCTCGACCTGGTGTGAGCGCCGACCCCGTGACGTGGGGTGCCGTCGCGGCTACGGTGACGGCACGGCCCTGATCCGGGCCGGACGACCACGTCGCCGGCGGCGGCTCACCGCCGGCGAGAAACCAGGTGTCGCATGCCACGTACGCCGCTGACCCGTGTCCTTGCGACCATCACCCGGCAGCTGGCTGCCGAGGCACAGGATCCGGGTGCCCCGACTCCCCGCGGCCCCGCCCGGCGTCAGGGGGTGCGCGGCGCCCGTGTCCTCCCGCGGGGGGCAGGTGGACTGGCGAGCGCCGCCCCCGCCACCGCGGCACCTCCCGACGCGAGCGGTCCGCGGATCGTCGTCGTCGGTGCCGGGCTGGCCGGCCTCAGCGCGGCCTACCAGCTGCGTCAGGCGGGCTACGGCTCGACGGTGATCGAGGCGGCGGACCGCGTCGGTGGCCGCTGCTGGTCGATCACCGGGTACTTCGACGAGGGTCAGGTCGCCGAGCACGGCGGTGAGCTGATCGACCAGGGGCACACCGCCGTCCGGCAGCTCGCGCAGACCCTCGGGCTGACGCTGGACAACCTGCTGTCGGCGGAGGCGTCCGGCACCGAGCCGATCTACTGGTTCGACGGGGCGCCCTACACCTACGCCGAGGCCACCAGCGACATCAAGGCGATCTGGCAGCAGCTGCACGCGGACGTGTCGGCTGCGGGCTACCCGACCCTCTACACCAGCTACACGGCGCGCGGTCTCGAGCTGGACCGGATGTCGATCAGCGACTGGATCGCGGCGTACGTCCCCGGCGGTGCGGCCTCGCGGCTGGGTCAGCTGCTCGACGTCGCCTACACGATCGAGTACGGCGCGCAGTGCTCGGTGCAGAGCTCACTGAACATGCTCTACCTGCTGGCCTTCTCGGGGCAGGGGCAGCTGCGCATCTTCGGCCCGAGCAACGAGAAGTACCACGTCCGCGGCGGCAACGAGCAGATCGCGTCCGGCCTCGCAGCGCTGCTGCCGCAGCAAATCCAGCTCGGGACGGCTCTCACCGCGCTGGTCAGCAACGCGGACGGCACCTGGACCCTGGTCACCAGGTCGGGCGCGACGACGACCAGCCGGGTCGCCGACCACGTGGTGCTCGCGCTGCCGTTCTCGTTGCTGCGCAGGGTCGACCTGACCAAGGCGCGGCTGCCGAAGCTGAAGACGACGGCGATCAACCAGCTCGCGATGGGCACCAACAGCAAGCTGGCGCTGCAGTTCTCCGACCGCCACTGGCGCTCCCTGGGCGGCAACGGTGACACGTTCGCGGACACCGGGTACCAGAGCACCTGGGAGGTCACCCGCGCCCAGCCCGGCACCAGCGGCGTCCTCGTCGACTTCACCGGCGGCACCATCGGTGCGTCCTTCACCGGCGCCACCCCGCAGACCTTCGCGAGGCGGTTCCTGGGCCAGATCGAGCCGCTCTACCCCGGGCTCAGCGCGCGATGGAACGGCAAGGTGACGCTCGACGCCTGGTCGACCTACCCATGGGCCCTGGGCTCCTACTCCTACTGGAGGGTGGGCCAGTACACCGGGTTCAGCGGCGTCGAGGGGCAGGCCGTCGGCACGTGCCACTTCGCCGGCGAGCACACCTCGCAGGACTTCCAGGGCTACCTGAACGGAGCCGTCGAGACCGGGTACCGCGCAGCCGCCGAGATCGTGGCCGCGCTGAAGTAGCCGATGTCGGCGATCCGGCGTCGTTGAGATTCAGCTGACCTGACGCGATTGTTTCCGCTCAGGCCTGGACCTCACGCCGGACGACGACCATGATCAACCCACACGCTCGGGAGGTGGGCATGGCGCTGGTGCACGTGACGAGGATCGGGACGCAGGTGGTCGTACGACTCACCGGTGAGCTCGGCGACGCCGCGTCCGCCGAGCTCGACCGCGCGTTCGACGAGGTGCGCGTGCTGGCGTCCTCGCTGGTCGCCGTCGACCTGCAGGACGTCGAGCTGGTCGAGGGCGCGGGCCTGGACTTCATCGCCCGGCTGCACGCGTGCTGGCGGGTCAAGCTGCTCAACGCGCCGACCGGGCTGCGGGCCCGCCTGGCCAGCACCGGCTGACCTGACGATCCCCGATAACCTCACTGGGTGACCCAGCCCGCCGACATCACGCCCTCCAGTGCGCTCGACGTCGGGGAGGACATTCCCGAGCAGATGCGGGTGCGTCGGGCCAAGCGCGACCGGATGCTGGCCGCCGGCACCGACCCCTATCCGGTAGCCGTCCCGCGCACCGACACCCTCGCGGCGGTCCGGGCGCGCCACGGCGACCTGGCGACCGGGGCCGAGACCGACGACGTGGTCGGCGTCGCGGGTCGGGTCGTGTTCGTCCGCAACACCGGCAAGCTGTGCTTCGCCACGCTGCAGGAGGGTGACGGCACCCGCCTGCAGGCGATGCTCAGCCTCGACCAGGTGGGGGCCGAGCCCCTGGCCGCCTGGAAGGCCGACGTCGACCTCGGCGACCACGTCTTCGTGCACGGCAGGGTGATCTCCAGCCGGCGCGGTGAGCTCAGCGTCATGGCCGACACCTGGGCGATGGCCGCCAAGGCCCTGCGCCCGCTGCCGAACCTGCACACCGACCTGGGCGACGAGATGCGGGTGCGCCAGCGCTACGCCGACCTGATCGTGCGCCCGGCGGCCCGCGAGATGGTGCGCACCCGCGCGGCCGTCGTCCGCAGCCTGCGGCAGTCCTTCGACGCCCGCGGATTCATCGAGATCGAGACGCCGATGCTGCAGACGCTGCACGGCGGCGCGAGCGCCCGGCCCTTTCGCACCCACATGAATGCGTACGACATCGAGCTGTTCCTGCGCATCGCCCCCGAGCTCTTTCTCAAGAGAGCGGCAGTGGGCGGCCTGGAACGGGTTTTCGAGATCAACCGGAATTTTCGCAATGAGGGTGCCGACGCGACCCACAGCCCCGAGTTCGCGATGCTCGAGTTCTACGAGGCCTACGGCGACTACGACTCGGTCGCGCGACTGACCCGCGACATCGTCCAGGAGGCCTGCGCCGCCGTGTTCGGCGCACACGTGGCCACGCTCGCCGACGGCACCGAGTACGACTTCGGCGGGCAGTGGGCCGAGGTCACGATGTACGAGTCGCTCTCGACCGCCCTCGGCGAGGACGTCACGCCCGACTCCACGGTCGGCGAGCTGCGGGCCCACGCCCAGCGGCTGGGGCTGGACGTCGACCCCGCCCACTACGGGCACGGCAAGCTGGTCGAGGGGCTGTGGGAGCACCTGGTGGGTGACCATCTGGTGGCCCCGACGTTCGTCCGCGACTTCCCGGTCGAGACCACGCCGCTCACCCGTCAGCACCGCAGCACGCCAGGCGTCACCGAGAAGTGGGACCTGTACGTGCGCGGTTTCGAGCTGGCCACCGGGTACTCCGAGCTGGTCGACCCGGTGGTGCAGCGCGAGCGGTTCGCCCAGCAGGCCAAGGCAGCGGCGCTGGGCGACGAGGACGCGATGCGCCTGGACGAGGACTTCCTGCGCGCGATGGAGTACGCGCTGCCACCGACGGGCGGCCAGGGCATGGGGATCGACCGCCTGCTGATCGCCCTGACCGGAGTCGGCATCCGCGACACCATCCTGTTCCCGCTGGTCAAGCCGTTGTGAGCCGCCGGTGACGCACCGGTGAGCCCGCAACGGCGGGGGGCCCTGGCCGCACTCGTCGCCTTCGTCGTCCTGGCGGTGCTGATCGTCGTGGTGGGCACGCACCGCCTGGCGGGGCGCTCCACCACGAGCTTCGTCGACCAGGCCACACCCGGCCCGGTGCTGCTGGTGCCCGGGTACGGCGGCAGCACGGCCTCGCTGCAGGTGCTGGCCGCGGCCCTGCGCGCGGGCGGCCGCGCCGCCCAGGTGCTCACCTTCGACGCCGACGGCACCGGTGAACC
>JACMOY010000164.1 GCA_014377795.1 Actinomycetota bacterium
AGCTGCTGTGCGCTCGCGTGCTGCTGCCCGGGGCCGAGGGCGAGGGCGGGTACGGCGCCCGGCTGGACCGGATCGAGCGTCGGCTCGGTGCTGCGGTGCCCACGGCGTCCGCCGCCAGCGGCAGGCCAGTCCCGCGCCCCGCGCCCGAACCGCCGGCCGCTGCGCCGGCTGAGGCGTCCGCCCAGCCTCAGTCGCCTGCCCCGGCTGCGGCGCCCACCCACCCCTCGTCGTCTGCGGCGCCGCCGGCGGACGACGCCTGGCCCGAGCTCGCTGCGCCGGGTCGGCCACAGTCCGCGGCCCGGCCGGTGCCACCCGGTGGGCCCGGCGCCGACGACCCGCCACCCCCCACCGGTGAGCGCGCCCCCACGACGCCGCTGCCGCACGAGCACGCCCCGGCGGCCCCGGTGCCCGGGCAGGTCGACGTCGAGGCGATCCGGCGGGCCTGGCCCGACGTCATCACCCGGCTGTCCAGCGTCAAGAAGATGACCTGGTCGCTGGTGCGCGACCACGCCCAGGTGCTGGCGTTCGACGGCCGCCGGCTGACGCTCGGGATGTCGACGGTCGGGTTGACCGGCACGTTCCGCGCGGGCGCCCACGGCGAGTACGTGCGCCAGGCGCTGATCGACGTCCTTGGGGTCGACGCCCAGGTCGACGGCGTCCACACCGAGGGTGCGCCGACCGCGGCAGCGCCTGTCGTGGCGCCGCCGTCCATGAGCGAGCCGCCACCGATGGCCGAGCCGCCTCCGCCGGACGACGCACCACCCGACCCGGCCGACGAGCCACCGATCGCCGCTCCCCGGCGCCCGGTCGCGGCAGCTCCCGCCCCCACGTCCCCCCCGGTCTCGCCGGCGGACGACGTCGCCGCCAGCGACGACGCGGACGCCGACGACTCGGGCCTGGTGGGCCGTCCCGTCGTCGAGCAGCTGCTCGGCGGACGCGTGATCGACGAGACCACCGACTGAGCCTGGACGCGCAGATCGTCCGGCCGCAGGACCGTGCTCATGGCCTCGCGTGCTCATGGCGTCGCGTGGGACGGTCCGGGAGTGGCACCCCGATGAGGGGTGGGGGGTGACGCGTCACCGACTGGCGCAGGCCCAGGCTCGGTGACGTTGGCGCGCCGCGCCAGACGTAGTCCCGCCGCACAGGCCCGCACCCCGTAGTCTCGGCAGCGTGTACGAGGGTGTGGTGCAGGATCTGATCGACGAGCTCGGGCGGCTGCCCGGCGTCGGTCCCAAGAGCGCGCAGCGGATCGCCTTCCACCTGCTGCAGGCCGACCCCGTGGACGTGCGCCGGCTCGTCCTCGCGCTGACCGAGGTCAAGGACAAGGTCCGGTTCTGCATCACGTGCGGCAACGTCGCCCAGGACGAGCAGTGCCGGATCTGCCGCGACCCGCGCCGCGACCTGACCGCGATCTGCGTGGTCGAGGAGTCCAAGGACGTCGTGGCGGTCGAGAAGACCCGCGAGTTCCGCGGCCGCTACCACGTGCTCGGCGGGGCGATCAGCCCGATCGACGGCGTCGGCCCCGACGGCCTGCCCATCCGCGAGCTGGTCGCCCGCCTCGCCGATTGGGGCGTCACCGAGGTCATCCTGGCCACCGACCCCAACCTCGAGGGCGAGGCCACCGCGAGCTACCTGGCCCGGATGCTCAAGCCGATGGGCCTGCGCGTCACCCGGATCGCCTCGGGGCTGCCGGTGGGCGGCGACCTCGAGTACGCAGACGAGATCACGCTCGGACGAGCGTTCGAGGGGCGGAGGTTGCTCGATGCCTGAGGACGCCTACGACAGCGCCGACGTCGAGCGCGGCGAGCTGAGCCGCCTGGCGGCCGACACAGCCACCGACGTCCGCAGCTTCATCGAGGCGGTGACCACCGTCGCGAGCGGCACCAGCCCGGACGTCGCGCTGCCGATCGTGCTGCTCGCCCTCTCGCAGGTGCTGGCCAGCGGCGCCCGACTCGGGGCCATCGCCGACGTCGTGCCCAGCGAGCGGTTCGAGCCGGACTCCGGTCCCGAGCCGGACGTCGACCCGCTGCGCGTGGCGCTCGCCAACGCGTTCGACGGGCTGGACGACTACGCCGAGGTGGTCGACCCCGTGCTGTCGGCGGACGTCGTCCGCGGATCCTTGTCCGGTGACGTCGCCGCCGTCGCCTCAGACCTGGCCCACGGCATGCGGCACTTCGAGAGCGGCCGGGTCGACGAGGCCCTGTGGTGGTGGCAGTTCTCCTACCTGTCCAGCTGGGGCAGCCCAGCCGCGAGCGCGCTGCGGGTCGTCCTGTCGATCCTGGCCCACCTGCGGCTGGACGCCGACGACGAGGTCGTCGCGGACGCCGAGTTCGACGCCCTGCACCCGTAGCTGCCCGCCACGTGGGACGCCCGTCTCGCGATGCGAACCGCGCGGGCCGACGTCCGGCGACTGCCTAGGATCGGGGTCGTCCCGTGCGGGGCGCCGCCCGAGCGTGAGGGAGCATCGTGGGCCTGGTCGTGCAGAAGTACGGTGGCCCCTCGGTCGCAGACGCCGAGAGCATCAAGCGCGTCGCGCGGCGCATCATCGACACCAAGACGCAGGGCAACGAGGTCGTGGTCGTCGTGTCGGCGATGGGCGACACCACCGACGAGCTGCGTGACCTGGCCCAGCAGGTCTCGCCACTGCCGCCCGCGCGCGAGCTCGACATGCTTCTCACCGCGGGCGATCGCCATGGCCACCAGGCCCGGTCCTACACCGGTAGCCAGGCCGGCGTCATCACCGACTCGGCGCACGGCAAGGCCCGGATCATCGACATCACCCCCGGCCGGATCCGGCAGGCGCTGGACGACGGCGCCATTGCGATCGTCGCGGGGTTCCAGGGCGTCAGCCAGGACACCAAGGAGATCACCACCTTGGGCCGGGGCGCCACCGACACCACCGCGGTGGCGCTGGCCGCCGCCCTGGGCGCGGACGTCTGCGAGATCTACACCGACGTCGACGGCGTCTTCACCGCCGACCCGCGGATCGTGCCGACGGCGCGCAGGATCGAGCGGATCACCAGCGAGGAGATGCTGGAGATGGCGGCCAACGGCACCAAGGTGCTGCACCTGCGCTGCGTCGAGTACGCACGTCGGTACGGCATGCCGGTGCACGTGCGCTCCTCGTTCAGCCGCCGCGAAGGCACCTGGGTCATCGACAGCAAGGACGGTCAGGTCATGGAGCAGGCGATCATCACCGGGGTCTCGCACGACCGCAGCGAGGCCAAGATCACCGTCGTCGGGGTGCCCGACCGGCCCGGCAAGGCGGCCGAGATCTTCGAGGCCGTCGCCGGCGCGGGCATCAACATGCACATGAACGTCCAGAACGGCTCGGCCGGCGAGACCGGCCGCACCGACGTCTCGTTCACGCTGCCCAAGACCGAGGGCGC
>JACMOY010000165.1 GCA_014377795.1 Actinomycetota bacterium
AGCCGGGACGGCGTGTCGTGGGCGCGCCGCGCGGCAGCCGTGCCGAGAGTGCACGAAAGGGCCACCCGAGGTGTCTCGGGTGGCCCCTTCGTGGTCTCTGGCGAGCCGGCGTCAGCCGACCGGCGCGACGCTCAGCAGGTGCTGCTCGGTAGGTGCTGCACGCGGACTCGGCGTTCGGCACCCGCCGGGGGCCCGCCCGCCACCCTCCCGGTGACGGACGTCGAGTCCGCGCGCAGCAGCACTGATCAGCACCTGCTGAGCGTCTGCCGGTCGGCTGACGCCGGCTCGTCAGAGACCGCGAAGGGGCCACCCGAGACACCTCGGGTGGCCCTTTCGTGCACTCTCGGCACGGCTGCCGTGCGGCGCGGCCACGACACGCCGTCCGGGCTGGGACGACGGGCACGCCGGCCGCCGGTGTCGGTGCCGCGACCTAGACTCTGGTCCCATGCCCGCCAGCTCGACCGGTGACCCCGCGTCCTCCTTCGTGCACCTGCACGTGCACACCGAGTACTCGATGCTCGACGGCGCGGCCCGCATCGACGACCTGTTCACCGAGGCCGCGCACCAGGGCTCACCGGCACTCGCCACGACCGACCACGGCTACATCTTCGGGGCCTACGAGTTCTGGAAGGCGGGCCGAAAGCACGGGGTCAAGCCGATCATCGGGCTCGAGGCCTACCTGACGCCCGGCACCCACCGCACCGACCGCACCCGGGTCAAGTGGGGCGCCGGCGGCCGCGACGACGTGTCGGGGTCGGGCGCCTACACGCACATGACGCTGCTGGCCCGCGACAACGAGGGCATGCACAACCTGTTCCGGATGTCGTCGCTGGCCTCGCTCGAGGGGCACTACTTCAAGCCCCGCATGGACCGCGACCTGCTCGCGCGCTACGGCACCGGGCTGATCGGCACGACCGGGTGCGCGGGCGGCGAGATCCAGACCCGGCTGCGCCTCGGTCAGTACGACCAGGCCCGTGCAGCCGCCGCCGAGCTGCGCGACATCTTCGGCCCCGAGAACTACTACGCCGAGATCATGGACCACGGCCTGGACGTCGAGCGCTCGACCATCAAGGACCTGCTGCGCCTGGCCAAGGACCTCGCGATCCCGCTGGTCGCCACCAACGACCTGCACTACACCCACGCCGCGGGTGCCACCGCCCACGCCGCCCTGCTGTGCGTGCAGTCCGGGTCGACCCTGGCCGACCCGGGCCGGTTCAAGTTCGAGGCCGACGAGTTCTACCTCAAGACCCCCGCCCAGATGCGCCACCTGTTCCGCGAGCTGCCCGAGGCGTGCGACAACACCCTGCTGATCGCCGAGCGCTGCGACGTCTCGTTCACCGAGGGCGAGGGGCAGTACATGCCTCGCTTCGCCTGCCCGGCGGGGGAGTCCGAGCAGTCCTGGTTCGTCAAGGAGGTCGAGGCCGGCCTGCACCGGCGCTACCCCGCGGGCATCAGCGACGCGGTGCGCCAGCGCGCCGAGTACGAGACCGAGGTCATCTGCTCGAAGGGGTACGCCGGGTACTTCCTGGTCGTCGCCGACTTCATCAGCTGGGCCAAGGCCAACAGCATCCGGGTCGGCCCCGGGCGCGGGTCGGGCGCGGGCGCGATGACGGCGTACGCCATGGGGATCACCGACCTCGACCCGCTGCAGCACGGGCTGATCTTCGAGCGGTTCCTCAACCCCGAGCGCATGTCGATGCCCGACTTCGACGTCGACTTCGACGAGCGCCGCCGCGGCGAGGTGATCCGTTACGTCACCGACAAGTACGGCGACGACCGGGTCGCCCAGATCGTCACCTACGGCACGATCAAGGCCAAGCAGGCCGTCAAGGACGCCAGCCGGGTGCTCGGCTACCCGTTCGCGATGGGCGAGAAGATCACCAAGGCGATGCCCGCCGCGGTCATGGGCAAGGACGTCCCGCTCGCCGGCATCTTCGACAAGGCACACAAGCGCTACTCCGAGGGCGAAGAGTTCCGCCAGCTGCACGCCGGCGACCCCGACGTCGCCAAGGTGGTCGAGACCGCGCTCGGGCTCGAGGGCCTCAAGCGGCAGTGGGGGGTGCACGCGGCCGGGGTCATCATGTCCAGCGAGCCGCTCGCCGGGTTGGTGCCGATCATGCGCCGTGAGCAGGACGGCCAGATCATCACCCAGTTCGACTACCCGAGCTGCGAGACGCTCGGCCTGGTCAAGATGGACTTCCTGGGCCTGCGCAACCTGACGATCCTGGACGACGCGCTGGTCAACGTGCGGGCCAGCCGCGGCATCACCGTCGACCTGGACGCCCTGAGCAAGGACCTCACCGACCCGGTCACCTTCGAGCTGCTCTCGCGCGGCGACACCCTCGGGGTGTTCCAGTTCGACGGCACGCCGATGCGCGCCCTGCTACGGCTGATGAAGCCGGACAGCTTCGAGGACATCTCGGCCGTCGGAGCGCTCTACCGCCCCGGCCCGATGGGTGCGGGCTCGCACACGAACTACGCGCTGCGCAAGAACGGTCTGCAGCCGATCACCGCGATCCACCCCGAGCTCGAGAAGCCGCTGGAAGAGATCCTGGGCGCCACCTACGGCCTGATCGTCTACCAGGAGCAGGTCATCCTGATCGCCCAGAAGCTGGCCGGGTACTCGCTCGGCAAGGCCGACCTGCTGCGCAAGGCCATGGGCAAGAAGAAGCGTGAGGTGCTGGACGCCGAGTTCGTCGGGTTCGAGGCCGGCATGCTCGCGAACGGGTACTCGCCGGCGGCGGTCAAGACCCTGTGGGACATCCTGGTCCCGTTCTCGGACTACGCGTTCAACAAGGCGCACAGTGCGGCGTACGGGCTGGTGTCGTACTGGACGGCGTACCTCAAGGCGAACTACCCGGCCGAGTACATGGCCGCGGTCCTGACCAGCGTCCGCGACGACAAGGACAAGTCCGCGCTCTACCTGGCCGAGTGCCGGCGGATGGGCATCAAGGTGCTGCCGCCGGACGTCAACGAGTCGGCCGCCGACTTCACCCCGGTCGGCACCGACATCCGGTTCGGGCTGACCGCGATCCGCAACGTCGGCAGCAACGTCGTCGACGGCGTCGTCGCGGCCCGCGAGGCCAAGGGCCGGTACGGCTCGTTCGAGGACTTCCTGCGCAAGGTCCCGGCGGTGGTGTGCAACAAGCGCACCATCGAGTCGCTGGTCAAGGCCGGGGCGTTCGACTCCCTCGGTCACCCGCGGGCCGGGCTGGTGCGGGTGCACGAGGTGTACGTCGACTCCCTGGTGGACGAGAAGCGCAAGGAGTCCCAGGGCCAGGACTCGTTGTTCGGCGGCTTCGACGACGCGACGTCGCTGGGTCTGGCCGTGCTGCCGCCGGTGCCGCAGCTGGAGTGGGACAAGCGCGAGAAGCTGAAGTTCGAGCGCGACATGCTGGGCCTGTACGTCAGCGACCACCCCCTGTTCGGCGTCGAGCACGTGCTCTCGGGTGCTTCGGACTGCTCGATCGCCCAGCTGATGGCTGACGAGTCCCGCCCCGAGGGCTCGAGCGTGACGATCGCGGGCATGATCAGCGCCCTGGCGCGCAAGATGACCAAGAACGGCAACCCGTGGGCCATCGCCACCGTCGAGGACCTCGAGGGTTCGGTCGAGGTGATGTTCTTCCCCCAGACCTACCAGACGGTGTCGACGATCCTGGCCGAGGACCTCATCGTCGTGGTGCGCGGGCGGGTCAACCGCCGCGACGACGTGCCGAGCCTGGCCGCCCAGGAGCTCACCGTCCCCGACGTCAGCGAGGGCCCGCGCGGGCCGGTGGTCATCGCCCTGCCGCTGGTGCGCTGCACGCCGCCGGTGGCCGAGCGGCTCAAGGACGTGCTGGCCACCCACCCGGGGGTCACCGAGGTCCACCTGCGGCTGACCCAGGCCGGCAAGTCCACGGTGATGCGCCTGGACGACCGGCTGCGGGTGACGGCGAGCCCGGCCCTGTTCGGTGACCTCAAGGCGCTGCTCGGCCCGGCCTGCCTGATCGGCTGAGCGGGGCACGTCCGCGGATCTGCCCACGGTGGCAGAGCGTGGCCGCTTACGCTCGCAGGGCAACCGAGACGGTCGACCGTGACCACCAGCCGGGGGACCGCCATGACCAGCACGCCGCACGACCCGCACCGCCGCGACGAGCCCGACGTCATCGACCTCGGTTCGCCGGACGGCAGCGTCCTGCCGGCCCGGACGACGTCCCGCGGCGGCCGCCGTCGCGCGGGCGTCATCGGTGGCGGGGTCCTCGCGCTGGCCGTGGCCGGTGGGGCCGGCGCGTACGCCGTCAGCGCCCTCGGCGGCGGCGGTGCCCAGCCCGAGGTCGCGATCCCGTCGTCCGCCTTCGCGCTGGTGCGCGTCGACCTCGACCCCGCAGCGAGCCAGAAGCTCGACGCCCTGCGCTTCGCCCGCCGGTTCCCGGACGTCGGCTCCAGGCTCGGGTCCGGCGACGACCCGCGGCAGGCGATCTTCGAGGCGCTGACGAAGGACTCGACGCGCTCCGGTGACTACGCCCGTGACGTCCAGCCGTGGCTGGGCCAGCGCGCCGCGCTCGCGGTGGTGCCCGGCGTCCAGCCACAGGACGACCCCGTCCCGCTCGTGGTGCTCGCCGTCACCGACGCAGGCGCGGCCCGCACCGGACTGGCGACGGTCGTCGGTGCGGGTCGGTGCGTGGTGTCCGGTGACTTCGCGGTCTGCGCCGCGGACGCCGGTCTGGCGCAGCGGGCGGTCACCGACGCCGGGCGCTCCTCGCTGGCCGACGACGCCGGGTTCTCGGACGCCGTGGCCGCCAACGGCGAGGACGGCGTCGCGCTGGCCTGGGCCGACCTGGCCAAGGCCAAGAGCGCGCTGCCGGCCCTGGCCAGCGCGCTGCGCTCCAGGGGCAGC
This sequence comes from Actinomycetota bacterium, assembly GCA_014377795.1. Classification (GTDB taxonomy): domain Bacteria; phylum Actinomycetota; class Actinomycetes; order Actinomycetales; family Angustibacteraceae; genus JACMOY01. The sequence continues at coordinate 4,877 of JACMOY010000165.1, forward strand.
CGGGCGGGGGCGCTCGGCTCGCTGGCCGGGGGCGGCGACCTCAAGGGCCGCTTCGTCGCCGCGGTGCGGTTCGACGGGCCCAACCTGGAGGTCGCCGGCCGGGTGGACGGAGCACCTCTACCGGCCGCGTCGGGTGCGGCTGGGGTCGGCGACCTGCCCGCGGGCACCCTCGTCGCGCTCGGGACCGGCGGCGCCGACGCCATCGTGAGCAGCGCGTGGACCCAGCTGCGCAGCACGTTCGCTGCCCAGGGGGGTGCTGACGCACTCGAGAGCCAGGTCGCCGCGATCAGGGACCAGTACGGCCTCAGCCTGCCCGGTGACCTGTCGGCGGCGCTCGGCGGCCGCGCCTCGGTGGCCTTCGGTGGACTCACGGACGGCGCCCCCGACGTCGCCGTGCGCACCTCGGGCGAGCCCGGGGCCGTGGCCACGCTGGTCGACACGGTCACCCGGCTCGCCTCGGGCGGGCTGACGCTGAGCACGGCGCGTTCGGGCTCGGACACCGTCGTCGCCTCGTCGAAGGCGTATGCCGAGAAGGTCTCCACCGGCTCGGGGCTGGGCGCGTCCACGGTCTTCACCGGCGCGGTGCCGGGTTTCAAGGACGCCCAGCAGGTCGTGTTCGTCGACGTCGCCGGGCTGGTCGCGCTGGCCAAGGGGTCGCTGGGCGCGGATGCTGCTGCGGTGCGCAACCTGCAACCCATCTCGGCCGTGGGCCTGACCGGGTCGCGCGACGGCTCGGTCGCCACCTTCGACCTGCGGCTGACCCCCGGATGACGACGTCGACCACGATCGGGCCCCTGGCCGTCGCGCCGACCGGCGCACGGCGGCGGGCGGCGACCGTCGCCGTCGCCGTCCTCGCGCTCGGCGTGCTGCTGGGGGTGCTGTGGTGGGTGGCCGCACCGCTCGCCCGGGCCGACGTCCTCGACGGGCAGGTCTACCTCACCGGTCACCCCGAGCTGCAGGTCGCCCAGGACGGCTGGTTCGCCGCCATCACCGGACTCACCGGGGTGCTCGCCGCGACGGTCGTCTCACTGCGGCCCGGGCGCGGCGACGTCGCGTCGGCGGCACTGGGCCCGGTGCTCGGGCTCGTCGTCGCGGTCGTGGCGTGGCAGACCGGTGGTCTGCTCGGGCCTGAGTCGCTGGTCACCCAGGTCGCCGCTGGCTCGGCGCACCCGTTGACCCCGCTGCAGCTGCACGCGTACACGGCGCTGCTCGTGGGCCCGTTGCTGTTCACCACCACCCGGTTCCTCGCCGTCCTGTTCAGCGCCGAGCCCGCGGACTGACCGCTCAGCGGGGGTCGGCCGGCACCTGGGCCAGGTCGATCGCGGGCACGGATGGCACCACCTCGAGCATGGTGATCTCGCGCCTCAGCAGCTGCAGCGCGGTGCGCAGCCGGCTTCCGGCGTCCGGGCTGGCGAGCAGCCGCTGCCGATCGGCCAGGTGCAGCAGCATCGTCCCGGTCACCAGGTAGGAGAGGACCGTCGGGTCATCACGCAGTGCCTGGCTGCGCTGGTCCGGTGCGGCGACGACGTCGGGGTCGCCGGTGAGCACGACCGCCAGCCGCTGGGTGTAGGTCTCGAAGCGGGACTGCACCCGCGCCACCAGCTCGGGGTCGACCTGCACGACGGGCTCCTCGACGAACTCGACCAGGCCGGTGAGGTACGGCGTCCCCGCGTCGGTGTCGATGTCGACCAACCGGAAGCGCTGCCGCCCGACCGCCTCGATCTGGCTGCCGCCGTCGGGTTGGCGGCGTACGTCGATCACCTCGGCGACGCAGCCGATCCCGTGCAGGGCGCGCAGCTGGTCGCGGCCGACCTCCAGGCCCGCGCGGATCGCGATGACACCGAACGTCATCCGGCCGTCGCGCTCGCCGATCGCGAGCAGGTCGTCGACCAGCTGGCGGTAGCGGGGTTCGAAGATGTTCAGCGGCAGCACCTCGCCGGGCACCAGGACGGTGCCGAGCGGGAACAGGGGCAGCCGGGTGACCACCCCCGAACTCTAGGGCCCGCTCCGGGCGCGCCGCTCAGGGGTGCAGGCGGTCGCGGGCGACCAGCTCGAGCACCAGCAGCACCGACCCCGACTGCACCAGCAGCAGCCCGACGAGGACGACGAGCTGGACGGCCGCGGCCTGCGCCGGCGTCGCACCGCCGAGCAGCATGCCGACGAAGGCCCCAGGCAGGGTGACCAGACCCACGGTGCGGGTCTGGTCGAGCCCGGGCACCAGCGCGAGCGCGGTGTCGTCGCGGGCCACGAGCAGCGCGGCGTCGCGGGGCAGCAGGCCGATCGCCAGGCCCGCCTCGTACTCGCCGTGGCGGGTGCGCAGCGCGTCCAGGGCGCGCCGGCCGGCGAGCACCGTGGCGGTCATCGCGCCGCCGATGAGGATGTCGCCGATCGGCAGCAGAGCCGTGCCGGTCAGGGGCACCAGGCCGCTGGCGACCAGCAGCACCACGACCGGCACGGACGCCGCGACCACCGGCAGCGCGGCCCACGCACCGCTGCGCGCTCGGGTGGGTCGGCGGGCTGCCGTGCCGCTGGCCACCGTCGCCATGAAGGCGAGGAACGTGAGCGTCAGCGGCAGCGACCCGAGCACCGCCCCGACCACGAGCGCCACCAGCAGCAGCTGGACGACGGCCCGCCCGCCGGCGCGCACCACGGCCCAGGCCTGTCC
>JACMOY010000166.1 GCA_014377795.1 Actinomycetota bacterium
CCGCCGGGGGCGCGCCGCTCGCGGCCGCGGCGACACCCGGCGCGGCGCCGGCAGCTCCCGGTGCGCCGGCCACGATCGGGGCGTGCACGTCGGCCGGGTAGGGGGGGTAGAGCTGGTTGATCCGCGCGACGGGCAGGGTCGCCGACAGGCGCGCCCGGGTGACCTCGTCCGCGTAGTTGCTCTTCAGGTCCCACGCCATCGCCTTGAGCCAGGCGAGGGAGTCGACCGGCGTCCACGGCTCGATCCGCACCGCCGCCTTGCCCAGGCCGAGCACCGCGTACTCGACCGCGAGCTGCGAGGGCGAGCGCGACTCGAGGTAGGCGTTCACGCCGTTGGCGTAGTCCTGCAGGTACTGCCGGGTGCCCGGGTTGAGCAGCGGCAGCTCGCGCTCGGCCACCCGGCGCCAGCCCAGCGTGCGCACCACCGTGTCGGCGGCCAAGGCGGTGTCGCTGCGCCCGACCAGCTCGGACAGGCGGCCGGCGGTGATGTGGCGACGCAGGTCCATCTCGAAGAAGCGGTCCTGGGCGTGGACGAAACCCTGGGCGGTGAACAGGTCGTCCGCGTCGGTCGCGTACAGCTGCGGGACCCCCTGCTCGTCGCGCCGCACGGTCACCGGCGCACTCAGCCCGGCGAGGGCCAGCGTGCCGCCGCGCTGGGCGAAGGGCCGGCGCACGACCGAGGTCACGCCCACCGCCAGCACGATCGCCAGCAGGACCAGGGTCACGACCACGCCGATGGCGAGGCGACGGACCACCACGAGTCGGGACACGCTGCGAGACTAAGCCACGTCACCGACACCCGGACGACGCCACGAGGCAGGAGCCGATGAGCCCGCGCCCCCGTCCCACGAGCCGCCGATGACGGTCGACCTGCTCGACCGCAGCCTGCTCGTCGGCGCCCTCGTCGTGCTCGTCGCGATCGCCGCGGTGCGCCTGTCGCTGCGCTCGGGCCTGCCCTCGCTGCTGGTCTTCCTCGGCTTGGGCGTGGCACTCGGCGAGTCCGGCCTCGGCGTCCGGTTCCACGACGCCGCCCTCACCCAGGTGCTCGGCTACGGCGCCCTGGTGCTGATCCTGGCCGAGGGCGGGCTGACCACCCGGTGGTCGGGGGTCCGCTCGTCGATCGGCCCGGCGGCGGTGCTGTCGACCGTCGGCGTCGTCGTGTCGGTGGGGGTCGTGGGCACCGCCACCCACCTGCTGCTGTCGGTGGACTGGACGGTGTCGCTGCTGGTCGGTGCGGTGCTGTCCTCGACCGACGCGGCGGCGGTGTTCTCGGTGCTGCGGCGGGTGCCGATCCACCCCCGCCTCGCGGGCGTGCTCGAAGCCGAGTCCGGGCTGAACGACGCACCCGTCGTCCTGCTCGTCGTCACCCTCGCCGAGGCCGCCGTCGGCGACCACCACGCCCGACCCTGGTGGGCGCTGGTCGCTCTGGCGGCCCTCGAGCTGGTCGTCGGCGCGGCAGCCGGTCTGACCGTCGGGTGGCTGGGGGCCCAGCTGCTGCAGCGGCTGAAGCTGCCGTCGTCCGCGCTGTTCTCGCTGGGGGTCGTGGCCCTCACCGTCCTCGCGTACGCCGGCGCCGCGACCCTGCACGGCTCGGGTTTCCACGCCGTCTACCTTGCGGGCCTGGTGCTCGGCAACGCCCACCTGCCGCACGGTGCCGCGGTCCGCGGGTTCGCCGAGGCCCTGGGCTGGCTGGCGCAGATCGGCCTGTTCGTGCTGCTCGGGCTGCTCGCCGCGCCCTCGCGGCTCGGCGCCCAGCTGGTGCCCGCGCTGGTTCTGGGTCTGGTGCTGCTGCTCGTGGCGCGGCCGCTGTCGGTGCTGGTGTCGATGACACCGCTGCGGATGCCGTGGCGGCACCAGGCGTTCTTGTCGTGGGCGGGCCTGCGCGGGGCGGTGCCCGTCGTCCTCGCGACGGTGCCGGTGACGTCCGGCGTCCCGGGGACGGCCTGGCTGTTCGACCTGGTCTTCGTGCTGGTGGTGGTCTTCACCCTGGTGCAGGCGCCGACGCTACCCGTCGTCGCCCGTCGGCTGGGCGTGGCCGGGGTGGTCGACACCCTCGACCTGGACGTCGAGGCCGCGCCGCTGGCGGCCCTGGACGCGGACGTGCTGCAGGTGCGGGTCGGCGCCGAGTCGCGGCTGCACGGGCTCGAGGTGTTCGAGCTGCGGCTGCCGGTGGGCGCCAACATCACCCTCGTCGTCCGCGACGGCGCCGGCTCGGTGCCGGGCCCGCGGAGAGTCCTGCGCCGGGGCGACCAGCTGCTGGTCGTGACGACCTCGGCGGTGCGCTCGGCCACCGAGTCGCGGCTGCGCGCCGTCAGTCGCGGCGGCCGGCTCGCCGTGTGGGCCCGCGACGCCGCCGCGCCGACGGACGGAGCGCGCCGCTGGCCGCTGCGCTGAGTCGCGGGGGTGGCGGCCTACCGTTGGGGGTGTGGACCGGACTGGACGCCGCCTCCTGCCCGCGCTGAGTGCGCTGGCGGTGCTGCTGGCGGCTGGTCTTGGAACGGCTGGGCCGGCCAGCGCCCACGACGAGCTGGTGTCGAGCACCCCGGCCGATGCGGCCACGGTCGACGCAGTGGGCGAGGTGGTGCTGCGGTTC
>JACMOY010000167.1 GCA_014377795.1 Actinomycetota bacterium
GGAGGACACCGTCGAGGCGGTCGAGCGCGTCGCGTCCGACGGCAGCGTGGTGATCGAGCTCGCTGAGGACGCGGTCCGCGTGCAGCTGCGGCGCCTGCGCGACAACGGGGTCCTAGCCTTGGCCGTGAGCCTCATCAACTCGTTCGCCAACCCCGACCACGAGCGGGCGATCGGGGCCATCGCGGCGCAGGAGCTGCCGGGCGTGCCCGTGTCACTGTCCTCGACCGTCCTGCCCGAGCTGCGCGAGTACGAGCGCACCCTCACCACGGTCGCCAACAGCTACGTCCTCCCGCAGGTCGGCCGGTACGTGGCCAACCTCGCGGACCAGCTGCACGAGAACGGGATCGACGCCGCGCTGTCGATCCTGCGCAGTGACGGTGGCCTGGCCAGCGCATCCGTTGCTGCTGCGAATCCGGTGTCGTTGCTGCTGTCCGGGCCCGCGGGCGGTGTCGCCGGTGCGGTGTGGGCGGCCGACCAGGCAGGTTTTCACGACTTCCTGACGTTCGACATGGGCGGCACCTCGACCGACGTCGCACTGGTGCAGGGTTCCAAACCGCGCATCGGTCGTGAGACCTCGGTGGGCGACCTCAAGGTCAGGGCGTCGTCGGTGGACGTGCGTAGCGTCGGGGCGGGGGGCGGGTCGATAGCTCACGTCCCGCCGCTCACCCAGGCGCTGCGGGTGGGGCCGCAGAGCGCCGGAGCGGAGCCCGGCCCGGCGGCGTACGGCCACGGCGGAACCGCGCCGACGGCCCCCGACCCCAACGTCGCCCTCGGCTACCTGCCGACCGAGCTGGCCGGCGGTGAGATCAGCCTGGACCGGGCAGCCGCCCGCGAGGCGGTGGCGACGATCAGCGCCGCCACCGAGCTCGGCAGCGTCGAGGCAGCCGCCGCCGGCATCATCGACATCGTCAACGAGAACATGCTGGGGGCGCTGCGGCTGGTCTCGGTGCAGCAGGGCTTCGACCCCCGCGACTTCGCGCGCGTCGCGTTCGGTGCCGCCGGGGCGCGGGGCGCCAACGCCCTCGGGAGGCTGACCGGCGCGTGGCCGGTGATCATCCCCCCCTCACCCGGGGTGCTGTGCGCCTACGGCGACGCGACCACCAGCGTGCGCGACGAGGCTGCCCGCACCTACATCCGCGCGTTCTCGGACCTGACCGACCTCGAGCTGCGCGGGGTGCTGGACGAGCTGGCGGCCACGGCGCGCGAGACGCTCGTGGGCCAGGGGGTGCCGCCGGAGGTGCAGACGGTCAGCTACCAGGTCGACCTGCGGTACCACGGTCAGGGGTTCGAGATCCCGGTCGAGGTCGACATCACCTCCTTCGACCGCCCGGACGGCGGCCTCGGCGCGCTTCGCACCGCGTTCGACACCGAGCACGAGCGGCTGTTCTCGTTCCTGCTCGACAACGAGCAGGAGCTGGTCAACGTGCGCGCTGCAGCGAGCGGTCCCCGGCCCGACGTCGCGGCGCCGGCGCTGCCCCAGGGTGACGGCGACCCCGCGCTCGCCCTGCGCACCACCACCCGGGTGTGGGTCGACGGCGGCGAGGTCGACGCCGACGTCTACGACCGGGTCAGGCTGCGGGCGGACGACGTCGTCCGTGGTCCCGCGATCGTGACCGAGATGGATTCGACCACCCTGGTACTTCCTGGCCACGCCGCGACGGTGCACGCCAACGGAAGCCTGTTGATCCGCCCGATGGAGGGATGAGCCGTGGCACAGGTCATCGAGACGACAACCGCACCGCTCGGACGCGTCGACGTCGACGTCGTGACGCTCGACCTGATCGAGAACGCGTTGCGCAACGCGCGCTTCGAGATGGACGAGGTGCTGTTGCGCACGGCGCTGTCGCCGGGCATCCGCGAGCAGCACGACGAGTTCCCGCTGATCGGCGACCCGGACGGCAAGATGGTGGTCGGGCAGTTCGGGTTGTCGATCCCCGACTTCCTGGACAACTTCGACGGGACGGTCGAGGAGGGCGACGTCCTGCTGACGTCCGACCCGTACTCGTGCGGCGCGGCCATCAGCCACGCCAACGACTGGCTGGTCGTCATGCCGATCTTCGTGGACGGACGGGTCGTCGGGTGGTCGTCGATGTTCGGCCACATGTCTGACGTGGGCGGCAAGTCGGCCTCGTCGATGCCTACCGACGCGAAGACCATCTTCGAAGAGGGTGTGGTGATCCCGCCCTTCAAGCTCTACAGCAAGGGTGTGCTGGCGTCGGACTCGCTGCGCATCATCTTGAACCAGGTGCGCAAGCCCGACTGGAACCGCGCTGACCTGAACGGCATCGTGGCCGCGTGCCGCACAGCGAGCCGGCGCGTCCAGGAGCTGTGTGCTCGCTTCGGTGTCGAGACGTACGTCTCGGCGCTGGACGCTCTGCTGGCCCGCAACTACCGGGCGATGAAGACGTTGCTGCACATGATTTTCGAAGAGGGCCGGACCCTGTCGTTCACCGACTACATCTGTGACGACGGCGTCGGGTACGGCCCGTACGAGCTGAGGCTGGCATTGACCCGCACCGGCGACAAGGTGCACCTGGACTTCACCGGCAGCGCGCCGCAGGCGCGCGGACCCATCAACTACTACATCAACGAGAACCTGGTCAGGATGTTCTTCGGCATCTACATGATCACCGTCGCCGACCCGCAGATCCTGTGGAACGACGGGTTCTACCCGCTGATCGACGTGACTATCCCGGACGACTCCTTCTGGAAACCCCGGTACCCGGCCGCCCTGAACGCCCGCAACCACGGCATCGGACGGGTCTTCGACCTGTTCGGGGGTCTGCTCGGCCAGACCAACCCCGACCTGCTGAACGCCGCGGGCTTCTCGTCGTCCCCGCACTTCATGTACTCGGGCACCTACGGCGAGGGCGAGCGCAAGGGAGAGTGGTTCCAGCTCTACTCGATCGGCTTCGGGGGTATCCCCGGGCGCCCGATCGGGGACGGACCGGACGGGCACTCGCTGTGGCCCAGCTTCGTCAACATCCCCTGCGAGTACCTCGAGTCCTACTACCCGATGCGGATCGAGCTGTGGGAGACCGTCGCGGACTCCGGCGGCGCCGGCCTGCACCGTGGTGGCAACGGCGTCGACGTCGCGTACCGGTTCCTCGAGCCGGGCACGATCTCGATCCACGACGACCGCTGGCTCACCTACCCCTGGGGCGTCAACGGCGGCAAGCCGGGAGCACGTGGGCGCAAGCTGTTGCAGCGCAAAGACGGCAGCACGCAGGTTCTGGGCAGCAAGGTGCACGACGTCGTCGTCGAAGAGGGCGACCTGCTGCACTTCGTGACCTGGGGCGGGGGTGGCTGGGGCGATCCGCTGGCCCGCGACCCCGAGCTGGTGGCGCTGGAGGTGCGTCGGGGGCTGGTCACCGCCGCGGGGGCTCGCCTCTACGGCGTGGTCATGAGCGAGGACGGTGCGATCGACGGTGCCGCGACCGAGGACCTGCGCACGAGCATGCGAGCCGGCCGCGTCGAACCACTGCCCACCTTCGACATGGGCCCCCCGATGGAGACCATCTTGGCCAACGCGCTGGTCGAGACGGGGCTGCCCGCGCCCCGTCCGCCCGTGCCCTTGTGAGTGCGGCGGCGGTGACCGGCTTCGGGGAGCACCTGCAGCCTGGTCGCCGCCCGGCGCTGCTGCTGGTCGACCTGGTGCAGGCGTACTTCACCCCGGGATCGGAGCTGTACCTGGACGACCACGGCGTGCTGGACGTGGCCCACCGGCTGCTCACCGCTGCCCGAGCGGCGCAGGTGCCGGTGATCCACACCCAGGTGCGGTACGCCGTCGGCGGGCTGGACGGGGGCGTGTTCTTCCGGAAGGTGGGCGCGCTGCGCCATCTCGTCGCCGGCTCCGCGCTGGGCGACCCTGTGCCGCTGGTGGCCCCCGGTCCCGGCGAGCTCGTCGTCGTCAAGCAGTACGCCAGCGCGTTCTTCGGCACGTCACTGGCGTCGACGCTCACGGCGCTGCGGGTCGACACGCTGCTGGTCGCCGGGGTCAGCACCAGTGGCTGCGTGCGCGCGACCGCCGTCGACGCCTGCCAGCACGGGTTCATCCCCCTGGTGGTGCGCGAGGCCGTCGCGGACCGCGACCCCGCCGTGCACGACGCGAACCTGTTCGACCTGCAGGCCAAGTACGCCGAGGTCGTCGATGCGGAGGTAGCCGAGGCGTACCTGGCCTCGCTGGGACCAGCGGCTCGAGGGGTCGACTAACCTCACCCCATGGGCAAAGTGGACGACCAGAGGGCCATGCGCGAGGCCAAGTACGCCTCCCGCCAGCGGAGTGCGGCCGGGTCAGTGCCCGCCACACCGCCGAGGGCCGCGGCTGCCCGAACCAGGCCGACCCGCCTCGCGCACGAGGCCGACGCGCCTGCCAAGAGGGTGCCTGCGCCCGCGCCCCAGGCCTCCGACGAGCTGTGCGGTCATCGCAGCATCGGCAACAAGAGCTGCAGCCGCGAGAAGGGGCACCAGGCGAACGGCACCAAGAACCACCGCTACGGCTGAGTGCTCGGGGCCCCTCGTCAGTGGCCCAGCGGGTGCGGCGGGTGCCCGGCGGACAGCACGAACCGGTCGCGCCACGACACGTGGTCCGGTGCGGTGAGCTCCCGCAGCGGGCGTGCCAGCTCTTCACGACGGCGTCACCGCCCACCGCGCCCGGCGTCGTCGACCAGGACGGCACCGCGATGTGGTGGGGCCCTTCGGCGGGCCGCGTCAACGGGCCGGTCGCGGTAGCCGCTGACGGTGCGGCCCGGCACACTGTCCCGATGGACGACGCCCAGACCACCACCTCGGGTCCACCGAGCCCGCTGACCGACCGGCCGTGGCTGGCCAGCTACGCCGAGGGCGTGCCGGCCGAGGTCGAGCTGCCCGCGGACTCGCTGCCGCAGATGCTCGCCGACAGCGCTGCCCGCTACGGCTCGCGGGTGGCCCTGGACTTCTTCGGGGCCACCACGAGCTACGCCGAGCTCGGCGTGCTGGTCGAGCGCGCAGCGCAGGCGCTGCGCGGCCTCGGGGTCGGCGCCGGCGACCGGGTGGCGATCGCGCTGCCGAACTGCCCGCAGCACGTCGTCGCCTTCTACGCCGCGCTGCGCCTGGGTGCCGTCGTCGTCGAGCACAACCCGCTCTACACGCGCGGCGAGCTCGAGCACCAGCTGGCCGACTGCGGCGCTCAGGTGGTGGTGTGCTGGGACAAGATCGCCCCCGTCGTCGACGGCCTGCGGGCCACCACGTCGGTCACCTCCGTCGTGCCCGTCGACCTCACGACCGAGCTGCCGCGGGCCATGCGGATCAAGCTGCGGCTGCCGATCGCCAAGGCCCGCACGGCTCGCA
>JACMOY010000168.1 GCA_014377795.1 Actinomycetota bacterium
ATCGCGTGGGTTCGTGCGAACTGCTGCCACGGGTCTTCCTGGGTGGCCTTGAGCGACAGCGAGACCCGCTCGCGGTCCATGTCGACGTCGAGAACCTCGACGGTGACCTCCTGGCCGACCTCGACGACCTCGCTCGGGTGGTCGATGTGCTTCCAGGACAGCTCGCTGACGTGCACCAGACCGTCGACGCCACCGAGGTCGACGAACGCCCCGAAGTTGACGATGGACGAGACCACGCCGGAGCGGACCTGGCCCTTCATCAGTGTCGTGAGGAAGTTCTGCCGCACCTCGGACTGGGTCTGCTCGAGCCACGCGCGGCGCGAGAGCACGACGTTGTTGCGGTTCTTGTCCAGCTCGATGATCTTGGCCTCGAGCTCCTTGCCCACGTAGGGCTGCAGGTCGCGCACCCGGCGCATCTCGACCAGCGACGCGGGCAGGAAGCCGCGCAGCCCGATGTCGATGATCAGGCCGCCCTTGACGACCTCGATGACGGTGCCCGTGACGATGCCGTCCTCCTCCTTGAGCTTCTCGATCTTGCCCCAGGCGCGCTCGTACTGCGCGCGCTTCTTGGACAGGATGAGCCGACCCTCCTTGTCCTCCTTCTGCAGGACCAGAGCCTCGACCTCGTCACCGACCTTCACCACGTCGTTGGGGTCGACGTCGTGCTTGATCGACAGCTCTCGCGAGGGGATGACGCCCTCGGTCTTGTAGCCGATGTCGAGCAGGACCTCGTCGCGGTCGACCTTGACGATGATGCCTTCGACGATGTCGCCGTCGTTGAAGTACTTGATCGTCTCGTCGATCGCGGCCATGAAGTCCTCGGCCGTGCCGATGTCGTTCACGGCGACCTGGGGGCGGGCCGTCACGATGATGCTGGCAGTCATGTAGGGGGGGCTCCGATGCGGACAGGGATCGTGGGGTCAGGGATCGTGCGGGCACGCGCGTGCCCGTCGCACACGTGTGCGACGCTCCAGGCTATCGACCCGCGCGAGGCACGGTCAACGCGGGTGGTCGGCCGGCAGCCGGTGCCGCAGCGGCCGGCCTCAGCCGCCGGTGCGCAGCCCGCGCAGCAGGTCGCGCGCCGCAGCGACCGGCGCGGCCGGCTCGTGGCCGGCGGTGGGGCGCGCCGCGAGCTCGAGCACGGCGAACAGGTCGTGGTCGCGGGCGCTGGCCGGCCAGTCCGGCGCCGGGCTGGAGCCCGGGCTGCGCTCGGCGAGCAGGCCCTCGTGCAGTGCGTCGACGAACCCTTCCCGAAAGGCCAGCGCCGGGGCGGTCGGGGCGGGCCCGATCCCGCGCAGCAGGTTGCCCGCGTCCGCGAGCCAGCTGCCGGCGTGCGCGTGCTCCCAGTCCAGCACCGCCCGCAGCCGACCGGTGTTGGGGTCGAGCACCAGGTTCTTGCCGTTCAGGTCGCCGTGGACCAGACAGGGCCGCTGCGCCTCCGCGGCTGCGCGGCGCGCATCGGCCGCGGCCAGTGCGGCCATCAGCGGTGACCCCTCGGAGGTGTCCAGGCCCGCTGCCAGCAGGCCCGGGCGCAGGTGGTGGGCCAGACCCACCAGCGTCTCGAACGACGGCGGCCACTCCCCCACGGTCAGCGTGCGGTCGGTGAACGGGCCGGCGGCGTCGAAGGTCACCTGACGCAGCACGCTCACGACCCGGGCGCCCTGGCGACCCATCGCCCGGGCCGCCGGCAGCGGCGCCCCCGCCTCGAGCAGGGTGTCGCCGCGCTGACCCGGCACCGCCGCGGTCACGATGTGCGCCGGCAGGTCGCCGGCGGACGTCGGCACGTCGGTGACCGCCCCCAGCACCTTGGCCAGCGGCAGGATGCCCTCCAGCCGGCGCATCAGGGCCAGGTCGACCGCCGCGCGTCCCGGATCGCGCAGGTAGAGCCGGACGTAGGCACGCTGCCGAAACCACAGACCGGCGAACGTCTCACCGCTGAACCCCCCGGACGCCATCGTCACGTCGTGCAGCACCCGTCCGGCGAGGGCGTGCGGATCCAGGGCGACCACCTCGGAACCCAACCACACCGCCGGTCGCCGCACGGGGCTGCCCCGCCGGGACGCGCCACGGCAGGATCAGGGGCATGGACTCGTCCCCGCACCCCGCCCGCCCACCGGTCGCGGGCGTCACGCGGCGCACCGCCGACGCCGGTGAGAGCGAACGGGCCAACCGGTCTTGGTGGGACGCCGAGGCGCCGGCGTACTACGCCGAGCACGGAACGTTCCTGGGCGACGACCGCTTCATCTGGTGCCCCGAGCGGTTGGACGAGGAGCAGGCACGGCTGCTCGGCGAGCTCCGCAGCCGGCGGGTGCTCGAGATCGGCGCGGGGGCCGCGCAGTGCTCGCGCTGGCTGCTGGCCCGCGGGGCGCAGGTCGTGGCGACCGACCTGTCGATGGGCATGCTCGCCCAGGCCGCCGCGATCGACCACGATCGGCCGTCCGCCGTCCCGCTCGTGCAGTGCGACGCCGTCGAGCTGCCGTTCGCCGACGCCGCCTTCGACCTGGCCTGCTCGGCGTACGGCGCGGTGCCCTTCGTGGCCGACTCGGCCGCGCTGATGCGCGAGGTGGCGCGGGTGCTGCGACCCGGTGGCAGGTGGGTGTTCTCGGTGACCCACCCGGTGCGCTGGGCCCTGCCGGACGACCCTGGGCCGGAAGGTCTGGTGGTCCGCGCGTCGTACTTCGACCGCACGCCCTACGTCGAGCAGGCGCAGGACGGCACCGCCGTGTACGTCGAGCACCACCGCACCCTGGGCGACCGGGTGCGCGAGATCGCCGCCGCCGGCCTGGTGCTGGACGACGTGGTCGAACCCGAGTGGCCGGACGACCACCGCGGCGTGTGGGGCGGTTGGAGCCCCACCCGCGGCCGGTTGGTGCCCGGGACGGCGATCTTCTGCTGCCGTCGCCCGGGCGACCCACCCGGTGCGGTCAGTCGATCCCGCTGAACAGGTCGCTCTCGCGGCCGTCCGGGCCGGTGGCCCCCAGCTCGCCCGCCACCAGCCGGTAGTGCTCGACGCCCCACGACAGCTCGCTGTCGCCGCTGGCCATCGCGAAGAACGGACCCTCGGCGGCCACCTGGGTGGGGTAGGCGCGTAGCGCCGCGAGCTTGGCCTCGAGCTGACCGCGGCCGTCGACCGAGGTGGTGACCAGCTCGTCCGCGATGGCGAACGAGGGCAGCTCGCCGTCGGGGTCCAGTCCCCCGAACGCCTGCTCGTCGCCCGCGGCGCGCAGCCGGCGCAGCCCCTCGCGCAGCACCGAGGCGGGCACGGCGTTCCAGTAGACCTTGAGCACCTGCCACGGCTCGCCCGGCCCGTACGACGCGTCCGCGGCGAGCTCGATGGCACGCATCGTGACCCGGTGGGCCTGGATGTGGTCGGGGTGGCCGTAACCACCGTCCGGGTCGTAGGTGAG
>JACMOY010000169.1 GCA_014377795.1 Actinomycetota bacterium
CTCGGGCGACCTCGCGCCGCTCGCGCACTGTGCGCTGGCGCTGATGGGTGAGGGCTCGGTGCGGGACCTCGAGGGACGGTTGCGACCGACACTCGAGGTGTTGCGCGAGACAGGGATCGAGCCGGTCGAGCTTGCCGAGAAGGAGGGGCCCGCGCTGATCAACGGCACCGACGGCATGCTGGGCATGCTGGTGCTCGCGCTGCACGACCTGCGTGACCTGATGGTCATCGCCGATGTCGCGGCGGCGATGAGCGTCGAGGCTCTGCTGGGCACCGACGCGGCGTACGCGGCCGACCTGCAGGGCCTGCGGCCGCACCCGGGGCAGGCGGCCAGCGCGGCGAACCTGCGCGCACTGCTGGCGGACAGCCCGATCATGGCCAGCCACCGCGGCCCGGAGTGCACCCGCGTGCAGGACGCCTACTCGCTGCGCTGCGCGCCCCAGGTGCACGGCGCCGCCCGCGACACGATCGAGCACGCCGCGACCGTCGCCGACCGCGAGCTGGCGGCGGCCGTCGACAACCCCGTCGTGACGGGGGACGGACGGGGCGAGAGCAACGGCAACTTCCACGGCGCGCCGGTCGGGTACGTGCTGGACTTCCTCGCGATCGCCGCGGCCGACGTCGCGTCGATGAGCGAGCGACGTACCGACCGGATGCTGGACGCCCACCGCAGCAACGGGTTACCGCCGTTTCTTGCCGATGACCCGGGTGTCGACAGCGGGCACATGATCGCGCAGTACACGGCGGCGGCCGTCGTCAGCGAGCTCAAGCGGCTCGCCGTGCCGGCCAGCGTCGACTCGATCCCCAGCAGCGCGATGCAGGAGGACCACGTGTCGATGGGCTGGCACGCCGCGCGAAAGCTGCGTCGCAGCATCGACGGCCTGACCCGGGTGCTCGCGGTCGAGGTTCTGACCGCGGCCCGGGCGCTGGACCTGCGGGCTCCGCTCGCACCCGCGGCGCCGACGACCGCCGTCGTGGGCGCGCTGCGCAAGGCCGGTGCGGGCGGCCCCGGCCCTGACCGGCACCTCGCGCCCGAGATCGAGGTCGCGGTCCGCGCCGTGGCCGGTGGCGCCGTCCGTGCCGCCGCCGAGCAGGCCGCAGGCCCCCTCACCTGACCACCCCCCACCCCGGCCCTTGCCCCACCAAGTCCCCCCGACCACGCACCCCGAACGACGAGTAGTGACGCAAGTGCGAGAAGCAGGAGGAGGAGCGAGATGGACGGAGCACGACCGGTGCGCGCCGCGCGCGGCACCACGCTGACCGCACGCAGCTGGCAGACCGAGGCGCCGCTGCGGATGCTGGCCAACAACCTGGACCCCGAGGTGGCCGAGCGCCCCGACGACCTGGTCGTGTACGGCGGCACCGGGCGGGCCGCGCGCGACTGGCGCAGCTACGACGCCATCGTGCGCACCCTCACCACGCTGGCGGACGACGAGACCCTGCTCGTGCAGTCCGGCCGGCCGGTCGGGGTGATGCGCACGCACGAGTGGGCGCCTCGGGTGCTGATCGCGAACTCGAACCTGGTCGGCGACTGGGCGACCTGGCCGACGTTCCGCGAGCTCGAGCGCCAGGGCCTGACGATGTACGGCCAGATGACCGCCGGCTCGTGGATCTACATCGGCACCCAGGGCATCCTGCAGGGCACCTACGAGACGTTCGCCGCGGTCGCGGTCAAGCGTTTCGGCGGCACCCTCGCCGGGACCCTCACCGTGACCGGCGGCTGCGGCGGCATGGGCGGCGCCCAACCGCTGGCCGTCACGATGAACGGCGGCGTGTGCCTGGTGGTCGACGTGGACGGCGCCAGGCTGGCCCGCCGCGTTCGCGACCGCTACCTCGATGAGATCGCCGACGACCTGGACGACGCGGTGCGCCGGTGCGAGAGCGCCAAGCGCGAGCGACGCGCGGTGTCGGTCGGGCTGGTGGGCAACTGCGCCACGGTGCTGCCCGAGCTGCTGCGGCGCGGCGTCGAGGTCGACGTCGTCACCGACCAGACCAGCGCGCACGACCCGCTGTCGTACCTGCCCGAGGGTGTCGATCCTGACGACTGGCACGACCTGGCCGAGCGCAAGCCCGAGGAGTTCACCGACCGGGCGCGGGCGTCGATGGCCCGCCACGTCGAGGCGATGGTCGGTTTCATGGACGCCGGGGCCGAGGTGTTCGACTACGGCAACTCGATCCGCGACGAGGCACGGCACGGTGGGTTCGGCCGTGCGTTCGCCTTCCCGGGTTTCGTCCCCGCGTACATCCGGCCGCTGTTCTGCGAGGGCAAGGGCCCGTTCCGCTGGGTCGCCCTGAGCGGCGACCCGGCCGACATCGCGGCCACCGACGCCAAGGTGCTCGAGCTGTTCCCCGACAACGACCACCTGCACCGCTGGATCCGCGCCGCCCAGGACCGGGTCGCGTTCCAGGGCCTGCCGGCCCGGATCTGCTGGCTCGGCCAGGGCGAGCGCGACAAGGCCGGCCTGGCGTTCAACGACATGGTCGCCAGCGGCGAGGTGTCGGCGCCGATCGTCATCGGGCGCGACCACCTTGACACCGGCAGCGTCGCCTCGCCCTACCGCGAGACCGAGGCGATGGCCGACGGGTCGGACGCGATCGCCGACTGGCCGCTGCTGAACGCCCTGGTCAACACGGCGTCCGGGGCGACCTGGGTGTCGATCCACCACGGCGGCGGTGTCGGCATCGGCCGCTCGATCCACGCCGGCCAGGTGTCGGTCGCCGACGGCACGCCGTTGGCCGCGGCCAAGCTGGCCCGGGTGCTGACCAACGACCCCGCGATGGGCGTGATCCGGCACGTCGACGCGGGGTACGACGTCGCTGACCGGACCGCGTCGGAGCAGGGCGTGCGGATCCCGATGCGGGAGGGCTAGGTGACGTCAGCGACCTGCGCGCCCAGCGCCCGCACCACGTCGTCCGCCTGGGCGACGATGCCGACCCCGCTCGCCCCGGCGCCGAGCGAGACCTCGTGGCCGACCGCGCTCGCGCCGACGACGACCGGCCAGGTGCGCGTCGACCCGAACGGCGTGATGGTGCCGCGGGCGTACCCGGTGACTGCCAGCGCGGTGTCGGCGTCCGGCATCGACATCGCCTCCACCCCGAGCAGCGCGCGCAGCTTGGGCCACGAGATCTCGCGGTCGCCGGGCAGCAGCACGAACAGGAAGTCGTCGTCGGCGCGGC
>JACMOY010000170.1 GCA_014377795.1 Actinomycetota bacterium
CCCCGGTCGACGCCCGCCGTCCTGCCGTGCCGGTGTGTCAGGCCGTCGGTGCCGGCTCCGTGGCGGCGGGCGCCTCGTCAGCCGGTGCCTCGGCGGCGGGGGCCGCGTCGGCGGGGGTCGCCTCAGCCACCGGGGCGTCAGCCACGGGAGCGTCAGCAACCGGAGCCTCAGCCACGGGAGCGTCAGCCGGGGTCGCCTCGGCGACCGGGGCGTCAGCCACGGGAGCATCAGCCACGGGGGCCTCAGCAGCAGGAGCCGGCGTCTCGCTGCCCTGCAGGAGCTCGCGCCGCCACTCGGCGAGCGGCCCGTCGGCCGCGACCTGGCCGGCGTCACCGGATCCGGCGCCACGCGAGCGCTGCATGAGGCCGTCGGCGACTGCGTCGGCGATCACCCGGGTCAGCAGCTGCACCGACCGGATCGCGTCGTCGTTGCCCGGGATCTTGTAGTCGACCTCGTCGGGGTCGCAGTTGGTGTCCAGGATCGCGACGATCGGGATGCCGAGCTTCTTGCACTCGTCGACCGCGAGGTGCTCCTTCTTGGTGTCGATGATCCACACCGCCGAGGGGACCTTCGCCATGTCGCGGATGCCGCCCAGGGTCTTCAAGAGCTTGTCCTTCTCGCGACGCAGGACGAGCAGCTCCTTCTTCGTCATGCCGCTCGCGGCGACGTCGTCGAAGTCGAGCAGCTCGAGCTCCTTGAGCTTCTGCAGCCGCTTGTGCACGGTCTGGAAGTTCGTCAGCATGCCGCCCAGCCAGCGCTGGTTGACGTAGGGCATGCCCACGCGCGCAGCCTGCTCGGCGACCGGCTCCTGGGCCTGCTTCTTGGTGCCCACGAACAGGATCGACCCACCGTGCGCGACCGTCTGCTTGACGAAGTCGTACGCGTCGTCGATGTAGGTCAGCGACTGCTGCAGGTCGATGATGTAGATGCCGTTGCGCTCGGTGAAGATGAAGCGCTTCATCTTGGGGTTCCAGCGTCGGGTCTGGTGCCCGAAGTGCACGCCACTCTCGAGGAGCTGACGCATCGTGACGACGGCCATGCCGGCGTCCTCCTTCACTCGGTTCGTCCGCGGTCACCGGTCGGCCACCGCGCCTGGTGCCCGCGACGCACGAGAACCGGGCTGGGCCCGGACCGATGGTGCGCCTCGGCGGTGCGGCGACTGGTCGCCGCGATGCCGATCTGCAGGCACGCGAATTCGACCGATCGAGACTGGTCGTGCGGCTGAGTCTACGCCAGGCGCGCGGGTGCACCCGACGCTGCATCTGAGGCCGAATCGGACGCTCAGTGCGACGCTGCGACCGGGGGCGAGGCCCGCAGGCCACGCACCGAGCGCAGCGAGGCCGTGAGCAGGGCCCACGAGACCCCGATCGCACTGAGCAGCACCATGGTGGGCGTCAGCCCAAGCCGGTCGGACAGCGGACCCACCAGGGCGAACCCCGCGGGCATACCCACGGTCGAGCCGAAGTAGTCCAACGAGCTGACCCGGCTGAGCGACCCTGCCGGCACCTGCCGGGCCAGGGTCGTGTCCCAGATGACGAACAGCACGCTGATGCTGGCGCCCGAGAGCGCGATCAGAGCCGCTATCGCGACGACCGGCAGCCCGACGCCGATCATCAGCGGCTGCAGCGACCCACCCACCAGCAGCAGGGCGCACCACAGGATCGGCCGGCGGGGTGACAAGCGCAGGGCGAGCACCGCACCGATGACCGCACCCACCCCGAACGCGGCCGTCACCACCGCCCACGTGGTGGCGCCGTCGTACCGCCGGTCGGCGACGACCGGGCCCAGCACGAGCACGCCGGGCAGCACCACCGCGTGGTAGACGGTGAACCCGACGACCGTGGCGCCCAGCCACGGTCGGCGGGCCACCTCGGCGAACCCCTCGACGAGCTCGGCGGCGAACGTGCCGCGCTCGCTCGGGGGCACTCGTACCGCACCCAGGCGCAGCAGGAACAGCGCACTGACGACGAACGTCGCCGCGTCGACGGCAATCGCGACCCCGGGGCTCGCGACGGCGACCAGACCGCCGGCCAGCAGGGGGCCGACGATCATCGCCGCGTTCTGGCTGAGCCCGACCAGTGCGTTGGCCTGACCCAGCCGCGGCGCCGAGACCACCTGGGGCACCATGCCCGTCATCGCCGGCTCGAAGAACGCCTGCGCCGCACCGGATGCCGCGGCGAGCGCGGCCATCTGCCAGATCTGAGCACTGCCACTGATCAGCAGCGCCGCCAGCACGCCCTGGACGACGGCACGTACCGCGTCGCTCGCCAGCATCACCTTGCGGCGGTCCAGCCGGTCGGCCCACACACCCCCCACGAGCAGCAGCAGCGCCAACGGCACCGTGCCCGCGGCCACCACCAGCCCGAGGTCGGTCGCCGACCCGCCGACGTCCAGCACCGCGAACGCCAGTGCCACCGGTGTCATCCGGTCGCCGAGATGGCTGATCGCCTGACCCGACCAGTAGCGACGGAACAGCGGCTCCGACAGCGGTCCGAGACGCTGGGACCGCGACAGGCTGGCCATGATCAGTAGTGTCGCGTCATGCCTGCCGATCCGCGCACGCCTTTTCTGGTCGAGCGCATGCGCGGGTTCGGGACGACGATCTTCGCCGAGATGAGCGGGCTCGCGGTGGCGACGGGGGCGACCAACCTGGGCCAGGGGTTCCCCGACACCGACGGGCCGCAAGCTGTGATGGATGCCGCGGTCGAGGCGATCCGGGGTGGTCGC
>JACMOY010000171.1 GCA_014377795.1 Actinomycetota bacterium
GCGTCGCCGGTGTGGGTGTCGATGCTCGCGACGATCATCGAGTCGGTGCGCACCCCGGTGCGGTCGCGGCCGGCGTCCGATCCGAGCAGCAGCATGTTGTCCCGGGGGACTCCGGCCCACGGGTCGGCCTCGCCCTGCACCGGGACGGCGCCACCGGCCACTGCGGTGCCGCTCGTGGTGCCGGTGGTGAACAGCGAGGTGACGACGTCGCGCTGGATCAGGGCGTAGCGCACCCCGACGCTGCTGGGGGCGGCGATCGCGGTGCACAGCGCGGCGACCAGTGCGACACCCAGCGCCCGCTGGGCGATCGAGGGGCGCTCGGGGCGGGCGGTCCACGCGGTCGCGAGCACCGTGACGCACCACGCGGCGGCGACCACGGCGATGGTGACGGCTGCCACGAGCAGGGTGCGAGGCTGCACCGACGCGGTCAGCACCCGCGCGACGACGTCGCCGCGCAGGGCCAGCAGCCCGGCACCGGCGATGACCAGGACCGTCAGCCCGAGCAGCAGCCCGCCGGCGAGCCGTCGTCCGGCCGCGATCAGCCCGGCCCCCGGCACCAGCGACAGCGCGGTGACGGCCACGAAGCGACCGAAGCCCTCGCCGCGAGCGCTGGCGTGACGTGCTCGGGCCGCGGCGTCGGCGCGGCCGCCACGGTGCCGCGCGGGGCCGTCACCTCGGTGCATGCCAGGGCTCCTGTCGGGTCACTGTGGAAGGTCGCTGGGGCGCGCGGGCGCCCACGGCGTAGGTCCATTGGATCACCGCCGCGCCCGGTGTGCCGCCGTGGGCTGTCACGGATCGGGCAGGGCTTGGTGCAGATCCGGTGAAGGGCGGCGTCCTGAAGCGGAGTTGGGCGGGCCCGGCGGGGCCGGTAGGCTGCGCGACGGAGGCGTCGCATAGTGGCCTAGTGCGCCCGCCTGCTAAGCGGGTTGAGGATAAAACCTCTCGCGGGTTCAAATCCCGCCGCCTCCGCCGCACCAGCAGACCAGCAGGCCCCACCGTCCAGGGTGGGGCCTGCTGCGTGGTGCAGGCGGCGCCCGCTCAGGCGGCGAGCAGCATGGCGAGGACGGCGACGTCAGGGTCCTGAGTCGGGTCGACCCCCACCGCGCTGATCAGCCGGGTGACCGTGCCGTCGGCCTCGGCCTCGACCCACGCGGCCCGATGGTCCAGTCCCAGGTGCGGCAGGCCCGGCAGCAGCACGCAACCGGACGCCGACCCCGCGGCCTCCGGGGTCGAGGGGCTGGGCTCGCCCGGGGGGTGCAGCAGCACGAGGGCGGATGGCGCCAGGCGGCTCAGCTCGCCGGGCTGCGGGGCGCCCAGGCCGAGCACCGGCCCGGCCAGGACGATCAGCCCGACGGTGCCCGGCCGCGGGTCCTGCGGCCGGTCGTCGGTGGCCCGGAACACCGTGGTCGTCGGCACCAGCCCGGGCACAGCGGCCAGCCGCACCGCCAGGGTGAGCAGCTGGGCCCACTCCAGGGTGCTCACCGGCCATCGACCCGAGACCACGAACCCCGACAGGGCGCGACAGTCACCGCGGTGGAAGGGCGAGAGCTCGACGCGCGGGTGGTCCACGGTGCCTCCTTGCCGGGAGAGTGCAGCCTGGGGTCATGATCGGCTGGCACACAAGCCCCCTTGAGTGCCAGCCGTCCTACGCCGCAGGCGAACGGCGCTTGTGTTGCTGAGTAATCATGTAATGATTGTTGCATGACAGCGAACATCGAGGCAGAGGTCCGCGGCTGGTTCACCGGCCGCCTGCCGCAGGAGTGGACCCAGACGCCGGCCGAGGTCAGCGTCGACAAGGACGAGGTCGTCGTCACCGTCACGATCCCCGAACCGACGGTGTCCGACGACGCGGGTGACGTCGAGCGGGCGGCTGCCGGCGCCGGCCGGGTGAAGGCCTGGCGCGAGCAGACCCGCGCCGAGCGGATGCGGCTGGCCGACGAGGCCGAGCACCGGTTCGGGCGCAAGGTGGCCTGGGGGGTGCGCTCCGGCGAGCGCCGCGAGCTGTTCACCCACCTGGCGGTGCCCGTCATGACCCGGCTGCGCCAACCCGAGCGCCAGGTGCTCGACACCCTGGTCGCGGCCGGGGTGGCGCGCTCGCGGGCCGACGCCCTCGCCTGGTGCGTGCGGCTGACCGGGAAGCACGCCGACGAGTGGCTCGGCCAGCTGCGCGAGGCCATGACCGCCGTCGAGCAGGTGCGGGCGCAAGGCCCCGACGCCCCCGCGGCCTGACCCCGGCGCCCCCCCACCTCCCGCACTTGCTGCGCTAAGTGCCGGACGCCGTGCGACCGGAGCGGCAGATGGTGCAGCAAGTGCGGGGTAGGGGCGCCCGATTTGCCCCGCGGGGCGGGGTGGGTCACCGTCGGGGGATGCTGACACGCACGGGTATCGCGGCTGCCGCGGCGGGCGCGCTGCTGCTGGGTGCCTGCGGCGGTGGTGGCTCGCCGGCCGACCAGAGCGCAGCCACGACGTCCGGAGCCACCCCGCGTACGGCGTCCGCGACCGCGTCGCCGTCCGCCTCGTCGACACCGACACCGGCCCCGGCACCCTCACCCACCGCGGTGCAGCTGCCGCGCGGTGGGCGCACGGTGTTCCCGCGGTACCGGCTGTTCGGCTACAGCGGCGCACCGGGGTCGGCGGCTTTCGGTCGGCTCGGCACCGGCGACCTGGACGCGCGGGTCCGAGAGATCGAGTCCAAGGGCAAGGCGTACGCGGCGGGTCGTCAGGTCATGCCGGTGCTCGAGCTGATCGCGGTCGTCGTCGACAGCAAGCCGGGGGCCGACGGCGACTACAACCGTCAGGTCAGCGACGCGACGATCCGCACCTACCTGGCAGCCGCCCGCCGCCACCGGGCGCTGCTGCTGCTGGACGTGCAGCCGGGCCGGGACGACTTCCTCACCCTGGCCCGCCAGCTCGAGCCGTGGCTGCGCCAGCCCGACGTCGGTCTGGCGCTCGACCCCGAGTGGGCCGTCGAGAAGGGGCAGGTGCCGGGTCAGACGTACGGTCGGACGACGGGCGCCGAGCTCGACGGTGTCGCGGCCTACCTCGACGGGCTGGTCCGCCGGCGGGCCCTGCCGCAGAAGGTGCTGGTGTTCCACCAGGTGGCGGCCAAGGTGGTGCAGCACCAGGAACGGATCCGCGCCCGGGACGGGGTCGTCGTCATCAAGAGCGTCGACGGCATCGGCAACCGCAGCGAGAAGACCACCACCTGGACCACGCTGGTCAAGGGCCTGCCCGCCTCGATCCACCCCGGTTTCAAGCTGTTCTACGACGAGGACACCCGGCACGGGCCGCTGATGACCCCACAGCAGGTGCTGGGGCTGCGACCGACGCCCGAGTACGTCCTGATCGAGTAGCGCAGGTCAGCTGAGCAGCGCGCGGGCCGACTCGACGTACGCGACGGTGGCCC
Organism: Actinomycetota bacterium; assembly: GCA_014377795.1. Lineage (GTDB taxonomy): Bacteria > Actinomycetota > Actinomycetes > Actinomycetales > Angustibacteraceae > JACMOY01. Next base: position 3,407 of record JACMOY010000171.1, read on the forward strand.
GGCGCTGCAGCACCAGGGCGAGCGGCAGCCCGAGCGTGGGAAGCAGCCCGGCGGGCCGCCAGATGGCGCGCACCCGCAACCGCACCAAGCCGTCCCCGCCGAGCCGGGCGACGAACGCCTCCTCACCGCGCTCGGGGTGGCCGGGCAGGGTGGCGTACGAGAAGCCCCGCACATCGGCGCCCTCGTGCACCGCGGTGACCACGCACGGCGCCGCGACCAGCGCCGGGCCCAGCCGCGCCACGCTGCTGCACCGGGCCCCGACGTCCGCGCGGGCTGCGCCGACGACGTCCAGGCCTGCCCCGCGGTGCACCTGCCACTGCCGCAGCAGCTCGCCGAGCCGCTCGAGGTCGGCGGTGCCGCGCCCGACGTCACCGCGCTCGTCGGCGAGGCGATACCCCTGGGGCGCGGCACCCTCGAGTGCCGGCGGTCCGTCGTACGTCGGCGCCGCCGTCGCCAGCAGCGCCAACCGGCGCTCGGCGTCGCCCCGGGAGGTGACGAACGGCGACGGCAGCACCCTCATGCGACGCCGAGCCGCGCCTTCAGCGCGTCCAGCTCGGTCCAGAGCATGGCCGGCAGCGTCTGGCCGAACGTCTCGAACCACTCCTGGATCTGGGGCAGCTCGGCCTTCCACTCGTCGGTGTCGACCCGCAGGCAGACCTCGAGGTCGCCGGCCGACAGGTCGAGCCCGTCGAGGTCGAGCCCGTCGGCGGTGGGGACGCGTCCGATCGGCGTCTCGACGGCGGCCGCCTGGCCCTCGAGCCGCTCGATGACCCACTTGAGGACCCGGCCGTTCTCACCGAAGCCGGGCCACACGAAACCGCCCTCGTCGTCGCGGCGAAACCAGTTGACGTAGAAGATCCTCGGCAGCTTGGTGACGTCGGCGCCCTTGCCGATGTCGATCCAGTGCTGGAAGTAGTCGCCGGCGTTGTAGCCGATGAACGGCAGCATGGCCATCGGGTCGCGACGCACGATGCCGACCTGACCGGTGGCGGCGGCGGTGGTCTCGGACGACAGGGTCGCGCCCATGAACACCCCGTGCACCCAGTCGCGTGACCCGGTGACCAGGGGGATCGTCGTCTTTCGGCGGCCGCCGAACAGGATCGCCGAGATCGGGACGCCGCGCGGGTCGTCGTACTCGGGGGCGAGGATCGGGCACTGGTCGATCGGCGTGCAGAACCGGCTGTTCGGGTGGCTGGAGGGCTCGCTGGAGTCCGGCGTCCAGTCGCGGCCCTTCCAGTCGGTCAGGTGCGCGGGCGGCTGCTCGGTCATGCCCTCCCACCAGATGTCGCCGTCGTCGGTGAGGGCGACGTTGGTGAAGACCGAGTTGCCCTTGTCGATGGTGCGCATCGCGTTGGGGTTGGTGTTCCAGCCGGTGCCGGGTGCGACGCCGAACAGGCCGAACTCGGGGTTGACCGCCCAGAGGCGGCCGTCCTCGCCGAACTTCAGCCAGGCGGGGTCGTCGCCCAGGGTCTCGACCTTCCATCCGGGGATGGTGGGCTCGAGCATCGCGAGGTTGGTCTTGCCGCAGGCGCTGGGGAACGCGGCGGCGACGTAGTGCACCTGCCCCTGGGGGTTGGTGAGCTTGAGGATGAGCATGTGCTCTGCGAGCCAGCCCTCGTCGCGCGCCATGACGCTGGCGATCCGCAGGCTGTAGCACTTCTTGCCCAGCAGGGCGTTACCGCCGTAGCCCGACCCGTAGCTCCAGATCGCCCGCTCCTCGGGGAACTGGACGATGTACTTGGTCTCGTTGCAGGGCCACGCGACGTCCGCCTCGCCGTCCGCGAGCGGCGCACCGAGGGAGTGCAGTGCGGGGACGAAGTCCGCGTCGACCTCCTCCATCCGGCGCAGCACCGACGTGCCGACCCGCGCCATCACGCGCATCGAGGCGACGACGTACGCCGAGTCGGTGATCTCGACGCCGAACATCGGCGTGGGTGCGTCCAGGTGCCCCATGACGAAGGGGATGACGTACATCGTCCGGCCGCGCATCGACCCGCGGTACAGGTCGGTCAGCAGCGCCCTCATCTGATCCGGGGCCATCCAGTTGTTGGTGGGGCCGGCGTCCTTCTCGTCCAGGCTGCAGATGAACGTGCGGTCCTCGACGCGCGCGACGTCGCTGGGGTCGGACGCGCAGTGGAACGAGTTCGGCTTCTTGGTCTCGTCCAGGCGGGTGAAGGTGCCGACCTCGACGAGCCTGTCGGTCAGGGTGGTCCACTCGGTGTCGTCACCGGTGACCCAGTGGACGGCGTCCGGCGTGGTGAGCGCGGCGATCTCGTCGACCCAGGCAGCCAGTCGGGCGTGGGAGGTGACGGGCGTGGAGCTGACCTCGGGGTCGGGGGTACGGGTCTGGGTCGTCATGGGGCGGCATCCCTTTCACGCGGTCAGCACTGACCTGGTCACTGCGTCGCCGGTCGCTCCGACGACCACCTCGCCAACAGGTCCGGAGGACCGAACCCGTTCGGCAGCAAGAGGTGCGACCGACCGTATCGGTGGGTGGACAGGCCCACCACGGGCGAAAGTCCTCCGTGCGGGTGAAATCTCTCACATGTTTTACGGCTGTTGACCAGTCCTTGCAGCCACCTGACGAGTCCTTGCATTCGCGTGCGTCGGCGGTGACCCAGTGAGTCGACCCCCGCCGATTTCTGCCCCGCAGGCGGGCTCCGCTAGTATCGAGGTGGCCGCCGAGGGGTACGTCGGTGGGCCTGCGCCCGTAGCTCAACGGATAGAGCATCTGACTACGGATCAGAAGGTTAGGGGTTCGAATCCCTTCGGGCGCACGCAGTTGAGACAGCACGAAACGGCCCCTGACCTGCGGATGCGCGGGTGAGGGGCCTTATGCGCTGGGGTGTGGTTCGGGCGGGGATCCCCACAACGATCCCAACAACGCCACCCAACCAGGTGCGTCGGGGCCGGATGGCCACGAGCCCCGTCCCTTGTTCCCGGTCATTGCTCATGGTGCTTGTCACTGGCGCCGACCGTGCGGGCTAACGTCGATCATGACGAACAGGCCTCGAGGCGCCGGATCGCTACGGGAACTCCGGCCGGGTGCGTGGGAGCTGCGGATCGCCCTGGGCCCGCACGAGGTGTCCGGGCCTGGTCCGGTCGGTGACGGTGCACGGCGACCAGGACGACGCGGCGGCGGCGCTGGCCCGTTGGGCTGCGGCTGCCCGAACCGTCCGGGCCGGGCGGCGTGCCTCGCCTGGTATCGCGGTGGGGGACCTGCTGGCGCGCTGGCTCATCGCGCCGCACGGTTGGCGTCCATCGACGTGCTCGGGGTACGGCTCGACCGTGAAGGCGCTGTGCGCCGACC
>JACMOY010000172.1 GCA_014377795.1 Actinomycetota bacterium
TAGGTGAAGGTGCAGCCCGGCGTGACGCTCTGGGTCAGGCGCGCGGCCGGGATGTCGACCATCGCGACGGGGGTGCCGGAGGGCACGCAACCGGCGCCCTGGCAGCGCAGCACCCGGTAGCGGGCGGCGTGCGGCACCGGCGTCCAGGCCACGCTCAGCATCCGCGCGGCCCCGGTCGCCACGAGCCTGGTCGGCGCGGCCAGCCCGTCGACGGTCGGCAGCGGCATGGCCTGCACCGGCGCCGTGACGGGCGAGGAACCCCAGCGGTTGGCTGCCGTGACGGCGTAGGCGTAGGTCACGCCGCCGACCACGGCGGTGTCGACGTACGACGGGGTCGTCGTCGAGGCGAGGACGGCGATCGGGGTGCACGGCGCGGGCGAGCAGCGGCGCACGGCGTACGACGTGGCCGCCGGGGTGGGGGCCGCCCAGGCGAGCGCGACCCGGCCCTTGCCGATGACCGCGGACGGCGTGCCGGGGCGCCCGGCCGGGTCGCCGCGCACCGTCACGGGCGGCGAGGGCACCGACACCGGCGAGGTGCCGGCCACCCCCGTGGCGGTGACGGCGAACGAGTACGCGGTGCCCTCGGCCAGGCCCGGGACGTCCGCGGTGGTCGAGCTGCCCGGCCGGGTGACGGTCCTGCCCCCGGGGCTGGCGGTCACGGTCCACGACGTCGGCAGCGCGCCGCGGCCGCCCGAGGGCTGCCAGCGCACCGAGGCCGTGCGGACGCCGGCACCGGCCCGGACGGCGACCGGCGCGGCGGGCGCGGTGATCGGCCACGGGGCGTCGAGCGTGCCGTCGGCGAAGGCGGCCAGGCCGACGGCGTCGCCGGCGAAGCGCGACATGTCGACGGCCCCCGTGATGCCTGGCACGGATGCGCTGGCCGTGTACTGCCACAGCGACCAGGCCGGCCAGCCGCCCACCGGCACCGGCGGGGTCGAGCGGTAGGCGGCCAGCCACAGCGGCGAGCGGCCGAACGCCCGGCTGGCGCCCATCTGCACCGTCCAGAAGCTGGGGTAGGTGTAGACGACCGGGACGCGGCCGGTGGCGGTGCGCAGGGTCTCGGTGAAGATCTGCGCCCAGGTGACCAGCTGGCCCGGGGTCAGGCCGCCGGTGGTCTCCAGGTCGAGGATCGGCGGCAGCGTCGCGGGGGTGCGCACGTCACCGAGCACCGCGGCGAAGTAGGCGGCCTGGTCGGACGCGGTCGACAACGGCAGGGCGGGCCGCGCGTAGTGGTAGGCGCCCACCACCAACCCGTTCGCCCGGGCGTCGGTGACGTCGGTGGCGTAGTACGGGTTGGTGTACGTGCTGCCCTCGGTGGCCTTGCTGATCGCGAAGCTGCTGCCGCCGGCGCGCACCTGGGACCAGTTGATCTTCGCGCCGTTGGGGTGCTGCCAGCCGCTGACGTCGGGCCCGAACGGTGCGGGCACCGGCACCGGCGTCGGCGCCGGGGTGGGCACGGGTGAGGGCACGGGTGAGGGCGGGATCACGTCGGCCTGCGCGCCGGTCGGGACGGCGAGCAGGCCCACCGCGAGCGCGGACGCCGCCAGCGCCGTCACGGTGCGAGCCAGGCGGGAGCGTCGGGGCGGCGTCATCGGAGGTCCTCGTTGCGCAGGTGACAGGGGGCCGAATCGCACGTTTCTACGCGACTCCCTTGGATGGTTGCACACGGTGATCAGATCTGAACAGCAGGTTGACGCATTGCCCTCGCGCGCACCAGTGGCCCCACTGACCCCACTGGTCACTTCGTGACGGACTGGTCCCCGGTCGACGGGGGCCAGGCTTCGCTGGGGCCTGGCCCGAACCACGCTGCACAGTTGCGGCCCCGCGACCGGCGGGTGAACCGGCCTGATCGGGTGAGGTTGCAGTGTCCGCGTGAACCTGGCGGTGTCCGAACGCAGGTTGCGAGGCTTCGCGCGAAGTCCAAAAAGGCAAACCGCTACCGCAGATCGGGCCGCGACGGGTGTGCGTCATGCGACCATCGGCGCACGCGTTCTCAGGACAATCCACGGGTCGTCGCAACTGTGGGTCGAGGAGGGTCAATCGTGTATGCGGTCATCGGGGTTTGGGACATGGATCCTGAACGGGCAGAGCTGCAAAGAATGGTCCTCGACAAGATCGTGGTCGGAGTGCGTCAGGCACCGGGCATCGTGAAGGGTTACTGGACCGATGGTCCCGACCCCACTCGGTCTCACACGTTCATCGTTTTCGACGACCAGGCGACCGCCGAGTCCTTTGCGGACGACGTTCGCCTCAACATCACGAATCAGAATCACGCCGGTGTCCGCAACGTCAGTCTCGCGGTCACGAACGTGGTCGCCACCACGTAACCGTCTCGCCGACTGCTCACGAGGTGGCAGCCTGCCGGAGAGCTAGCGAAACTGCCGGTCGGCACAGAACTGCTGACCTCGCGGCTGTACCTCGTCCCCACGCACCGCAAAGGCCCTCATCCCGGATCGGGCGAGGGCCTTTGACCTGCGGTGATGTCGGTGGAGCTGAGGGGACTCGAACCCCTGACCCCCTCGTTGCGAACGAGGTGCGCTACCAGCTGCGCCACAGCCCCAAAGCGTGCACGAGGTTACCAGTCGGCGACGGGAGCGCTCGACCGGCCCGCGGGCCACAGGCGCCCGAAGCGATCCGCCGCTCGAGGATCTCGTCGAGGTCGAAGGTGACCGGCGCAGTCGCGGGCTCGGGCTGCGGCACGA
>JACMOY010000173.1 GCA_014377795.1 Actinomycetota bacterium
ACCGTCAGCTCGCCGTGCAGCGCGCCGCGCATGCCCGGGCCCCCGATGCCGCCGGTGGAGACGGCCGCGGCCACGGCGGCCCCGCCGACCGCGAGGCCGGTGGCCAGTGCGGCGCCGGCAAGCACCCGACGGCCGCGCCGGCCGGCCCGCCGAGCGGCGTCCTGTCCGACGTCTGGCACCGGGATGGTGGGCGCAGCGGCCCCGCTGGAGTCGGGCGTCTCACCGGCGGACGCGGCAGGTGAGATCGCGGTCCGGTCGTCCTCGGGTCGGTCGGGGGTGCTCATCACAAGGTCCTCTCGTTGGGGACCCCTACCCTCGCCGTCCCGCCTGTGCGCCCCCCTGCAGCAACCTGTGGCCAGCCTGGCAATCACGCCGCGCTCAGGCGTTGCGGATCGCGGCGGCGTCCTGCAGGCCGAGGATCTCGACGGCGGCCGCACGCATCTCGACCTTGCGGATCTTGCCGGTCACCGTCATCGGGAAGCCCTCGACGACGTGCACGTACCGCGGCACCTTGTAGTGGGCGAGCTGGCCCGAGCAGAACTCACGCACGCCCTCGGAGGTCAGCGGCGAGGTGCCGGGGCGCATGACCACCCAGGCCATCAGCTCCTCGCCGTACCTCGCGTCGGGCACCCCGACGACCTGGACGTCGGCGATGTCGGGGTGGGAGTAGAGGAACTCCTCGACCTCGCGGGGGTAGACGTTCTCGCCGCCGCGGATCACCAGGTCCTTGATCCGCCCGACGATGTTCACGTAGCCGTCGGCGTTCATCGTCGCCAGGTCGCCGGTGTGCATCCAGCGGGCCGGGTCGATCGCCTCGGCCGTCTTCGCCGGCTCGTCCCAGTAACCCAGCATCACGGTGTGGCCGCGGGTGCACAGCTCGCCCGTCTGGCCGCGCGCGACGGTCAGACCCGTTGCGGCGTCGACGATCTTGGACTCCAGGTGCGGCATCGTGCGGCCCACCGTCTCGGTGCGCCGGGCGAGGTCGTCGTCGCTGCGGGTCATCGTCGACACCGGCGACGTCTCGGTCATGCCGTAGCTGATGGCCACCTCGGGCATGTGCATCTCGCTGACGACGCGCTTCATCACCTCGACCGGGCACGGCGAGCCGGCCATGATCCCGGTGCGCAACGTCGACAGGTCGTAGTCGGCGAAGTCCGCGAGCCCCAGCTCGGCGATGAACATCGTCGGGACGCCGTACAACGAGGTGCAACGTTCCTCCTGCACCGCACGCAGCGTCGCGGCCGGGTCGAACGACGGCGCCGGGATCACCATGCACGCCCCGTGGCTGGTGGCCGCCAGGTTTCCCATCACCATCCCGAAGCAGTGGTAGAAGGGGACGGGGATGCAGATGCGGTCGGTCGGTCCGTAGTGCACGAGCTCGCCGACGAAGAACCCGTTGTTCAAGATGTTGTGGTGGCTGAGGGTGGCGCCCTTGGGGAACCCCGTCGTCCCGGACGTGTACTGGATGTTGATCGCGTCGTCCGCCGACAGCAGGGCCATCCGCTGGCGCAGCCGCTGGTGGTCGATGCGCCCACCGCGCTCGACCAGCTCCAGCCAGGACGGCTCGCCGATGAAGACCACGTCGAGCAGCCCCGGGCAGTCGCGGCGCACCTGCTCGACCATTGCTCGGTAGTCAGAACCCCTGTGCTGCACCGCAGACACCAGCAGGCGCAGCCCCGACTGGTTGATGACGTAGGTCAGCTCGTGCGCCCGGTACGCCGGGTTGACGTTCACCAGCACCGCGCCGATCTTGGCGGTGGCGTACTGCAGCAGCACCCACTCGGCGCAGCTCGGCGACCAGATGCCGACCCGGTCACCCTTCTCGACGCCGACGTCGAGCAGGCCCAGCGCCACCTCGTCGACCTCGACGTCCAGCTCGCTGTAGGTCCAGCGCCGGTGCGTAGGCAGGTCGACGAGCGCCTCGCGGTCGCCGTGCAGCGCGACGGTGCGCACCAGGTTCGCCCCGATGGTCTCGCCCAGCAGGGGGACGTCGGAGACGGCGGACGTGTACGACGGCAGGGGCGCACTCATGCGGCTCATTCTGGGGGGACCACCTGCCCCACGGGAAGGACCAGGACGGGGCCGTGTGGGGCGCCGCGCAGCTCGTCGACGCGCACCAGGGCGACGCCGACGACGACCAGCAGCCCACCGAGCAGCTGGACGGGCACGGGCACCTGGTCGAGCAGCAGCCAGGCGAAGACCACCGCGAACAGCACCTCGGTCAGCCCCACGAACGAGGCCAGCCGGGCGCCCAGCAACCGGGCGGCGAAGATCCCGGCGACGTACGCGACCGCGGCGGCCACCAGGGCGAGCCCGAGCACGGGCACCAGCCAGCTCAGCCGGGTGCCCGCGAGCACCACCTCGGTGCGCGGTGCGCGGACGGCGAGCACCCCGCTCGCGCAGGCCGCCAGCAGCGCGGCACCGCCCACCGCCAGACCGCCCCAGGCGACCACGATCGGCGGCAGCGGCTCGTCCGCACCGGCGGACAGCACGAAGAACACGGCCAGCCCGACGGCGGCGCCCAGCCCCCACAGCACGCCGACGACGTCGTGCCGCTGGTCGCCCGCGAGGTCGAGCACCAGCACCAGGCCGATCGCGGCGACGACCGAGCCGCCGACGGTCAGCCGGCGCGGGCGGTGACCGTGCCGGACCCACAGCCACAGGACGACGAGCAGGGCGCCGGAGTACTCCAGCAGCAGCGCCACCGCGACCGAGAGGTGCTCGACCGCGTTGAAGTAGCAGAGCTGGCAGCCGGCGACGGCGACCAGTCCGTAGACCACGACACCGCGTCCGCCGCGCCGCAGCTCACGACCGCGACCGCGCAGCCGCAGCAAGGCCGGCACGGTCAGGACGAGCGCGGCGACGACGACCCGCGCGGTGACCGCGGCCCCGGGCGTCCAGCCCGCGCCGAGCAGTGCGGCAGCGAACGTGCCCGACGTGCCGAACGTCGCGGCCGACACCAGCGCGAGGACCAGCCCCGCCTCGTCACGGGTGCGCACGAGGCCGCCCCGGCGCCACCTGCTCGAGGACCCGGACGTCGCCCGCGTACGGGCCGCTCGCGCGCGGCCAGTGCGTGACGACGTCGGTGAAGCCGAGCTCGCCGGCGCGGCCCACCGCGTCCTGGAAGGCCCCGACCGAGCTGAGCGAGAACACCGCCGCCGAGTCCAGGTTGAGGTACCGGTCGACGCCGGACGCCGGGCGGCCGGCGTCCGCGAGCGCCTGGTCGAACCGGGCCGACACCTCGGCGACGCCGCGCCACCAGGCCGGCTGCCCGTCGTCCGGGCTGGTGATGCCGGTCGTGGCCCAGGCGTCGCCTCGGCGCGCGGCGACGGCGAGCGCGCGCGGGCCGTTGGCGGCGATCACGAACGGCAGCCGGGGGCGTTGCACCCCGCCGGGCAGGTTGCGCGCCGCGACGGCGCTGAACCAGTCGCCGGTCCAGGTGGTGCAGTCCTGGGTGAGCAGCAGGTCGAGCAGGGTCACGAACTCCTCGAGCCGGGCCACCCGCTGGCCGGGCGTGGGGCGGGGGGCACCGAGGACGTCGGCGTCCCAGCCCTCGCCCCCCGCGCCGACGCCGAGGGTGAAGCGTCCGCCGCTGACGTCGTCCAGGCTCATCAGCTCCTTCGCGAACGGCACCGGGTGGCGGAAGTTGGGTGAGGCCACCCAGGTGCCGAGGCGCACCCG
>JACMOY010000174.1 GCA_014377795.1 Actinomycetota bacterium
CGAAGAACGGCAGCAGCACCTGCCCCGTCACGTACATGTGGTGCGCCCAGGCCGTCACCGGCAGCGCCGCGGTGGCGATGGTGGCGAACACCAGGCCCGTGTAGCCGAACAGCGGCTTGCGGCTGAAGACCGGCAGGATCTCGCTGATGATGCCGAAGAACGGCAGCGCGATGATGTAGACCTCTGGGTGCCCGAAGAACCAGAACAGGTGCTGCCACAGGATGGCACCGCCGTTCTCGGCGTCGAACACGTGAGCCCCGAGCTGCCGGTCGGCGCCCAGGACCAGCAGCGCCGCCGCCAGGACCGGGAACGCCATCAGGACGAGCACCGAGGTGATCAGGATCGTCCAGGTGAACAGCGGCATCCGGAACATCGTCATGCCGGGAGCCCGCATGCAGATGATCGTGGTGATGAAGTTGACCGCGCCCAGGATCGTCCCGAAACCACCCATCGCCAGACCGAAGATCCACAGGTCCGCCCCCAGGCCCGGGGAGTACGCCACGCTGGACAGCGGTGAGTAGGCGAACCAGCCGAACCCGGCGGCGCCCTGCGGGGTGAGGAAGCCGGCGGCCGCGATCAGGCCACCGAAGAGGTAGAGCCAGTAGGCGAACATGTTCAGGCGGGGGAAGGCGACGTCGGGCGCCCCGATCTGCAGCGGCATCAGCGCGTTGGCGAAACCGGCGAACAGCGGGGTCGCGAACAGCAGCAGCATGATCGTGCCGTGCATGGTGAACAGCTGGTTGTACTGCTCCTTGTCGGTGACGACCTGGATGCCCGGGGAGAACAGCTCGGCCCGGATCAGCAGGGCCATCAGGCCGCCGACCATGAACCAGAAGAACGAGGTGATGAAGTACAGGTTGCCGATCACCTTGTGGTCGGTCGTCGTGGCCCACTTGACGGCGGTGCGACCCAGGGTCGGGCGGGCGGGCGCGACCCAGTCGGCCTCGCGGTACATGGTCGTCATGAGGCGCTCCCTGCCACGGTCGGGATCTTCTCGGACTCACCCGGGGCGAGCGGCGAGGGGTTGAGCGTGTTGTCGAGCTGGCCGTCCTGGCCCTTGGCCCGCAGGTCGGCCATCCGGGCGTCGAAGTCCTGCTGCGACACGACCTTGACCTGGAACAGCATCTCGGAGTGGTAGGCCCCGCAGAGCTCGGCGCACTTGCCGGTGAAGGTGCCGATGCGGTCGGGGACGACCTGGAACTTGTTGACCCGGCCCGGGATCATGTCCATCTTCTGCAAGAACGCGGGCACCCAGAACGAGTGGATGACGTCGCGGGCGGTGAGCACGAACTCGGTGCGCCGGTTGACGGGCAGGTACATGGTCGGCAGCTTCCCGACCTCGGCCCCCGCGGTGTTGACCTGGGTCGAGGTCTCGTAGGTGTTGGCCGTCACGTAGTTGAAGTCCCACGCCCAGCGCTTGCCCACCACGTTGACCACGTTCTGGGGGGTCTTGGAGGTGTCGGTCAGCGCGGCCTCGTCGCGGGCGGTGTAGAAGAACAGCACGCCGACCATCAGCAACGGGACGACGGTGTAGAGGATCTCCATCGGCAGGTTGTAGCGCAGCTGCTCGGGCAGCCCGGGGTCGTCCTCGCGCTGGCGGTAGCGCACGACGCACCAGATGATCAGGCCCCACACGAGCGCCCCGACGGCCAGCGCGGTGATCCAGGACCCGTTCCACAGCCGGGTGACGCGGTCGGTCTCGGTGGTGGCGCCTTCGGGCAGGAACCCCCGTGAGAGCGTGCCGGAGCAGCTGCTGAGGGCCAGCAGTACGAGGGCGCCCAGGACGGCTCGCACAGTGTGGCGAGTCGGGCCGGCGCCAGGGCGCGGAGGGTGGAGCTCGTGCACGGGGCACCTTTCCGGACGGGGCCTGCAAACCGGACTCCAGACTACTGCAGGCACATCGCGGGAGCCGGTCAGGGTGGGGCTAGCGTTGCGGCCGTGGCGCATCCCCCGAGACGGCTGCTGGACGCCTCTCGCGCGCCGATCAGCCCCGTCTCGCGCGCGGCGCTGCTCGTCGCGCTGGACGAGGGGTGGGCCGACCCGCGCCGGCTGCACGCCGAGGGACGCCGGGCCCGCGCCCTGCTCGACGCCGCCCGCGAGGCGGTGGCGACCGTGGTCGGGGCGCGCCCCGACGAGCTGTCCTTCGCCCCCTCGCCCACCCTGGCCCGCCAGCTCGGCCTGCTCGGTCTGCTGCACGGACGACGGCGCGTCGGCGCGCACCTGGTGGTCAGCGCGGTCGAGCACTCCGCCCTGCTGCACACCGCGCAGTGGCATCCCGGGCAGACGTCGGTGGTGGGCGTCGATGGGCTGGGACGCGTCGACCTGGCGGCGTTCGGGGCCGCCGTCGCGGTGCCCGGGACGGCCGCCGCCTGCCTGCAGGCCGCCAACGCCGAGGTCGGCACGCGGCAACCGGTGGCCGCGGCGTCCGACCTGTGCGGCCCGGTGCCGCTGCTGGTCGACGCGTCCGGTGTGATCGGCCGCGAGGACCCACCCACCGCGTGGGACGTGCTGACCGCTGACGCCGGCGGGTGGGGTGGGCCGGGCATCGGCGTCCTGGCCGTGCGGACAGGGGTGCGCTGGCGCAGCGCCGGCCCGCAGGACGAGTCCGAGCAGGGCCGGGTGCCGGGCGAGGTCGACGTCCCCGTGGTGCTGGCCGCTGCCGCCGGGCTGCTGGACGCCGAGGCGCGGCGCCGCGACCGCGCCGCCGTCGCCCGCGGGCTGGTCGACCGGATCCGGCGGCTGCGGGTCGACGACGTCATCGCCGTCGGCGACCCCGACGACCGGCTGCCGCACGTGGTCACCCTCTCGACGCCCTACGTCGACGGCGAGACCCTGGCCGACGGCCTGGACCGGCGCGGCATCGCCGTCGCCTCCGGGTCGGCGTGCACCGCCTCGACGCTCGCGCCCAGCCACGTGCTGGAGGCGATGGGGGTGCTCAGCCACGGCAGCGTGCGGGTGACCCTGCCGCTGGACCCGGTACCCGAGGACGTCGAGGCGCTGTGCGCCGCGCTGCCCCAGGTGATGGCCGAGGCGCAGCACCCCGGGTAGGGATCACCCCCAGGGCGAGGGCAGAGCGAGCGCCGACGGGAGCCGGGCCAGGTAGTCCGCGCGCGCGATCGCGACGGCGCCCAGCGACGCGAGGTGGTCGGTGCGCCACTGGACGTCGAGCAACCGCTGCGGCCCGTCGCCCGCGGCTACCAGGATCTCGACGAGCTCGACCAGCGCGACCTTCGACGCGTCGGTGACGCGGTGGAACATGGACTCGCCGGCGAACAGCCCGCCGATCGCGACGCCGTACAGACCCCCCACGAGCTCGCCGTCCTGCCAGGACTCGACCGAGTGGGCCCACCCCAGCCGGTGCAGCGTCGAGTACGCGCGGGCGACGTCCCGGGTGATCCAGCGGCCACCGCGCCCGGGGTCGGCGCAGCCGCGCACCACCTCGTCGAACGCGGTGTCGACGCGCACCTCGAAGCGGCCCCGCACCTTGCGCAGCGAGCGCGGCACCCGCACGGCGGAAAGGGGCAGGACCCCGCGCGGGTCGGGGCTCCACCAGCCGGTCGGGGGGCCGCCGCGGCGGCCCAGACCCATCGGGAACAGGCCGGTGCGGTACGCCGAGAGCAGGGTGCCCGGCTCGAGGTCGGCACCGACGCCCACGAGGTCCTCACCCGGGGTGGCGGACGCGACCTCGAGCTGCCACGCGGTGGGGGGCGGCTCGATCGGCGGCACGGACGTCGGGCGGTGCGTCAGGAGCGGGCGATGCGCAGGTGCGGCTCGACCTCGGACGCCGCGTGCGCGCCGTACGCCTCGGTGAAGCGCTGCACGAACACGGCCCGGGTGAGCTCGTACTCCTGGGTGCCGATGGTCTCGACGACGTACGTCGCCAGCATCGAGCCCAGCTGCGCGCACCGCTCGTGGCTGAGGTCGAACGACAGGCCGGCGAGGAACCCGGCCCGGAACGCGTCGCCGACACCGGTCGGGTCGGCCTTGCGCAGCTCGCGAGCCACGCCCACCTCGACCGTGGGCTCGCCCCGGCGCTCGATGCGTGCGCCGCGGGCGCCGAGCGTGGTGACCCAGGTGCCCACCAGCGCGAGGATCTCGTCCGCGCTCCAGCCGGTCTTCTGCTGGATCAGTGCCGCCTCGTACTCGTTGCTGAACAGGTACGTCGCGCCCTCGATCAGCCGGCGGATCGTCGGGTCGTCGCTGAAGGCCAGCTGCTGGCTGGGGTCGGCGGCGAAAGGGTAGTCGCGGTCGCGGCACTCCTGGGTGTGGCGCAGCATGCCCTCGGGGTCGTCCGCGCCGATCAGCACCAG
>JACMOY010000175.1 GCA_014377795.1 Actinomycetota bacterium
ACGCCCTCGGCCGAGGTGAACTCCCCGCCGCTGCGGTCGTAAACCGGCAGGTTCTGCCGGGTCAGCACCAGGCCCGCGGGACGGTCGATGTGCTGCAGGATCGTGCGCCACGCCCACGCGGTCTCGTTCGCGTCACCGGGCCGGACGACGTCCAGGCCGGGGATGGCGCGCAACGCGGCCAGGTGCTCGACCGGCTGGTGGGTCGAGCCGTCCTCGCCCAGACCGAACGAGTCATGGGTCCACACGTACGTCACGGGCAGCTTCATCAGCGCCGCAAGGCGCACCGCGGGGCGCATGTAGTCGCTGAAGACCAGGAACGTACCGGCGTAGGGACGGGTCAGGCCCTGCAGGGCGATGCCGTTCAGGGCCGCGGCCATCGCGTGCTCGCGGATGCCGAAGTGCAGCGTGCGGCCGTAGGGGCCGCCCTTCCACGCGGCGGTCTGCCGGTCGGTGGGGACGAACGACGGCTCGCCCTCCATGGTGGTGTTGTTGCTCTCGGCGAGGTCGGCCGAGCCGCCCCACAGCTCGGGCAGCACCGGCGCCAGCGCGGACAGCACCTCACCGGAGGCCTTGCGGGTGGCGACCCCCTTGGCGTCGGCGGCGAACTCGGGCAGCACGTCGGTCCAGCCGTCGGGCAGCTGCTGGCGGCTGATCCGGTCGAGCAGGGTGGCCCGCTCGGGGTTGGCGGCCCGCCAGGCCTCGAACGAGGTCTGCCACTGCTCGTGCGCCTCGCGGCCGCGGTCGCGGGCCGCGCGGGTGTGGGCGATGACGTCCGCGTCGACCGCGAAGGACCTCTCGGGGTCGAAGCCGAGCACGGTCTTGGTGGCGGCCACCTCGTCGGGGCCCAGCGCCGAGCCGTGGGCGCTGCCGGTGTTCTGCTTGGTGGGCGCGGGCCAGCCGATGATCGTGCGCAGCGCGATGAAGCTGGGCCGGTCGGTCTCGGCCTTGGCCGCGTCGATCGCGGCCTTGAGCGCGTCGACGTCCTCGACGTAGTCGCCGGTGCTCGTCCAGTCGATCCGCTGCACGTGCCAGTCATAGGCCTCGTAGCGGGCGGCGACGTCCTCGCTGAAGGCGACGTTCGTGTCGTCCTCGATCGAGATGTGGTTCTGGTCGTAGATGACGACGAGGTTGCCGAGCTGCTGGTGACCCGCGAGCGAGCTGGCCTCGGCGGTCACGCCCTCCATCAGGTCGCCGTCCGAGGCCAGGACGAACACGTGGTGGTCGAACGGGCCCTGGCCCGGCGCGGCATCCGGGTCGAGCAGGCCGCGCTCGCGGCGGGCGGCCATGGCCATGCCGACGGGGCTGGCCAGGCCCTGCCCGAGCGGCCCGGTGGTGATCTCGACGCCCCTGGTGTGCCGGTGCTCGGGGTGGGCCGGGGTTGCCGAGCCCCACGTGCGCAGCGCCTGCAGGTCGCTCAGCTCGAGGCCGTAGCCGGCGAGGTACAGCTGGATGTACAGCGTGAGGCTCGAGTGCCCGCACGAGAGCACGAACCGGTCGCGGCCCAGCCACTGGTCGTCGGCCGGGTCGTGCCGCATGACGTCCTGGAACAGGGTGTACGCCACCGGCGCGAGGCTCATCGCCGTGCCGGGGTGGCCGTTGCCGACCTTCTGGACAGCGTCCGCCGCCAGCACCCGCGCGGTGTCGACGGCGCGGACGTCGACGTCCGTCCAGCCCAGCGTCGAAGCGATCGGGGCGGCCAACGACGCGTCACGGCTCGTGGTGTTGCTCACAGGGGTCCTCTCGTCGGGGAGCGGGTGGCAGGCTCCGACGTCGCAGCCGCTGGCACCGGGCCCGAGCCTAGACCCGCGGCGGGGCACCGCACGTCCTGGCTGCGGGGGCGGGCCCCGGGCCCCGCGCGAGGCCCGCGGGTAGAGTGGGATCTGTCATCGCGCCGCAGCCCAGCGCCCCGCCCGTGCCCCTGAGGACCTCGTGACCGCGACCGATCCACACCCGGTGCTCCTGCCGGCGACGGCGCGCACCGACCTCTCGTCCCGGGGACCCCTCGAGACGGTCCGCGCGTACGTCGCCCTGACCAAGCCGCGGATCATCGAGACGCTGCTGGTGACCACGGTGCCGACGATGTTCCTCGCCGCGCGGGGGCTGCCGCCGCTGTGGCTGGTGGTGGCCACCCTGGTCGGCGGAACGCTCGCCGCGGGCAGCGCCAACACCCTCAACTGCTACCTCGACCGCGACATCGACGTCGTGATGCACCGCACCCGCAACCGGCCGCTGGTCACCGGGGCCGTGTCCCCGCGCGAGGCCCTGGTGTTCGGCTTGGCGCTGGGTGTCCTGGCGGTCGCGTTCCTGTGGCTGGTCGTCAACGGGCTCGCCGCGTCCCTGGCGCTGGGGGCCATCGCGTTCTACGTCCTCGTCTACACGATGGTCCTGAAGCGGCGGACGTCGCAGAACATCGTGTGGGGTGGCGCAGCCGGCTGCATGCAGGTGCTGATCGGGTGGGCGGCGGTGACCGGATCGCTCACCTGGGCGCCCTTCGTCCTGTTCCTCGTCATCTTCCTCTGGACCCCGCCGCACTACTGGCCGCTGTCGATGCGCTTCGAGGACGACTACGCCGCGGCGGGGGTGCCGATGCTGCCCGTCGTGGCCACCGACGTCGTCGTGGCCCGCCGGGTCGTCACCTACTCCTGGGCGATGGTGCTCGCGTCGTTGCTGCTCGTGCCGGTCGCCCCGACCGGGCCCGTCTACGCCGTCGCGGCCGTCGTCCTGGGTGCGGTCTTCCTGCTCGAGGCGCATCGGTTGCTCGGCCGGGCGAACGCCGGTGTGGTCGGCGCCGCGCTGCGGCCGATGCGGCTGTTCCACTACTCGATCACCTACGTGTCGCTGCTGTTCGTCGCCGTCGCCGTGGATCCCTTCGTCCGCTTCTGAGGCACCTGCTCGAACACCCCCGTTCACGCCCCCGACGACCCGGCTGTGGTTCTCGGGCAGCAGGGTGGCCCGCTGGCCGACGGGCTGGTCGACGACACGGTCGCGGTGTGCCCCCCGCACTCCCGCGCGTTCGACCTGGCCACGGGTGCAGAGTCCGGCGGGGGTGCCGCCGCGACCCCGTGGCGGGCGGTCGTGGACGATCGGGGGGTGGTGCAGGTCAGCCGTCCAACGGTCGACGGGGTGTGCTCGAGTCAGGAGAGCCGTGGTCGACAAAGCCGTGGTCGACG
>JACMOY010000176.1 GCA_014377795.1 Actinomycetota bacterium
AGGACGTAGGTGCCCCTCCCCCGCTCGCGCACCCCCCCAGGCAGATAGCTGTCGTGGTCGTCGACCCGCAGCCGCAACGACGGCTCGACCGGAGAGACCAGGTCGACGACGACGGCGCGCTCCTCGGGGGACCAGGTCGCCTCCGACACCTCGTGCCACAGGTGCCGCGCCCGCGGGGTGCCGGGGCCGGCGTCCGGACCGGTGACCGGGTCGATGACGATCAGGGCGGCGGACGTCGCCACGACCCATCCGCCCCCCGCGAGCATCGCGTGGGCGAGCGACCGCTCACCGCGGGCCAGGCCCAGCCCGGCGCGCACCTGCGGCGGCAGGGGCGGCGGCGGCTGGGAGCGGCGGTACCAGGACACCCCTGCAGCGTAGGCAGCCACGCCGTCACAGACAGCCCCGCACGGTCACGTCTCGCTAACGCCTGGACCACCGAGCATGGTCAGTCCTGCTCCACGGCGAGAGCGCGGAGCCGTTCGTCGACGACGACGCCCTCGACCAGGGCCGCGCGGTACCCCACCGCGTCACCGGCGGCGTCCAACCGCTGCATCCGGCTGTGCACGTCGGCCTTGCGACGCAGCAGGTCGCGCCGGGCCACCTCGACCTGCAGCGAGCGTCCGAGCTTGACCAGTCCGTCGTCGTCCACGACCGGGAGCGCGGCCACGGCCAGGTCGGTCACGTACGGGCGCGCGACGTCCGAGGCCGCCAGCGACACCCGCTCGACCCACCCCTCGCCCGCCTCGCCCACCGTCTCGAGACCACCCACCGCCCGCACCGCGCGGTGCACCTCGCGGTGCGCAGGGGCGACGAAGGCGTCCTCACCGAGCGCATCGAACTCGTGCGGCTCGATGACCCGCGGTGCCTGCAGCACGCACTGCAGCAGCTGGCGCTCCATGGCCACGGCCGGTTCGCGCACGTCGGGGCGCGGCAGCGGCTCGGGCCCCGGGTCGACGACGTCTGGGGACGCTGCGGCAGACGGCACCGGACGGCGACCGGCCGGCTCGGCGCGACCGGCAGCGGCGACCGCCCGGCGGGCCTCCTCGACGTCGATCCCGACCAGCCCCGCCAGGCGGCGCGCGTACTCCGGTCGCAGCGAGCGGTCCTTGATCTGGGCCACGACCGGTGCCGCGGCGCGCAGCCCCTGCACGCGGCCCTCGGCGGTGTTCAGGTCGAACCGGGCGATGGTGGTGGCGATCGCGAACTCGAACAGCGGCACCCGCGACTCGACCAGGCCGCGCACCGCCTCGTCGCCGCGCTGCTGACGCAGCTCGCAGGGGTCCATCCCGCCGGGCTCGACCGCGACGTACGTCTGCGAGACGAACCGCTGGTCCTCGGCGAAGGCCCGCAGCGCCGCCTTCTGGCCGGCCGCGTCGCCGTCGAAGGTGAAGACGACCTCGGCCGGGTGCACCTCGTCGTCGTCGCGCATGATGCGGCGCACCACCTTGATGTGGTCGGCGCCGAACGCCGTGCCGCAGGTTGCCACCGCGGTGCCGACGCCCGCGAGGTGGCAGGCCATCACGTCGGTGTAGCCCTCGACGACCACCGCCTGCCGCTTCGTCGACACGGCCTTTTTCGCCAGGTCGAGGCCGTAGAGCACCTGCGACTTCTTGAACAGCGGCGTGTCAGAGGTGTTCAGGTACTTCGCGTCGATCCGGTCGTCGTCGAACAACCGGCGCGCCCCGAACCCGACGCAGTCGCCGGTGATGTCGCGGATCGGCCACAGCAGCCGACCCCGGAACCGGTCGTACAGACCCCGGCTTCCGCGCCCCGACAGTCCGACCAGAACGAGGTCGTCGTCGCTGAAACCCTTGCTGCGCAGATGGTTGGTGAGGGCCTCGCCCGAACGCGGCGCGAACCCGACCCCGAACCGCTCGGCTGCGGCCCGGTCGAACCCGCGCTCGGCCAGGAACCGGCGTCCGGGAACGGACTCGGGGTTCCCGGTGAGCTGCTCTGCGTAGAACTGCTCGGCCACCCGGTTGGCCTCGAGCAGCCGTGAGCGGCGGCCGACCTCCTCGCGCGGGCGGGCCCCGCCCTCGTCGTACTCGACGGGGATGCCGGCGCGGTCGGCGAGTCTCTCGACGGCGTCGCCGAAGGTCAGGTGGTCGACCTTCTGGATGAACGAGATGACGTCGCCGCCCTCACCGCACCCGAAGCAGTGCCACACACCCAGGGTCGGGCGCACGTTGAACGACGGTGACTTCTCGTCGTGGAACGGGCAGAGCCCCTTCAGCGATCCGGCCCCGCCCGAACGCAGCGTGACGTGGTCGCGGACGACGTCCTCGATCGCCGTCCGCTCCTTGACAGCGGCAACGACATCCGCCTTGATCCGACCCGGCACCCGACCTCCTCGACCCGTCGATCCTAGGTGGGCACCGGCGGGCCGGATCCCGGGGTCAGCCGGCCAGGTCGGCCAGCGGCACGTCGGCGTCGGCGAGCCGGGCGGGCTCGACCACGGACCGGGCGGTCACCAGGGCCTTGAGCGCGTCGGAGTCGTCCCAGCGGTTGACGTGCATCGCGGCGCTGACCCGGCCTCGCCCGTCGCACCAGAACGCGACGTACTCCCCCGACGCCGGGGCGCCGCGCAGCACGACCGTGCTGTCGCTGGGGTCCGCGTAGCCGTGGTACTCCATGCCGGCGTCGTACTGGTCGGTGAAGAAGTACGGCGGCTGGCCCCACGTGGCGGTGTCACCGGTCATCGCGCGACCAGCGAACGCGCCCTGATCCTGGGCGTTGGCCCAGTGCTCGACCCGCAGCGGGCCGCCCCACCAGGAGTTCTCGGCCAGGGCGATGTCGCCCGCGGCCCACACGTGCTCGTCCGTGGTCCTCAGGTGAGCGTCGACGGGCACGGCGCCGTCCACCGCCAGACCGGCCTGCTCGGCCAGGTCGAGGTTGGGGGCCGCGCCGACGCCCACCAGCACCGCGTCGGCGGTGAGCTCGGTGCCGTCCGCCAGCCGAACGCCCTGGACGCGACCATCACCGGTGAAGGCCTCGACGCCGACACCGAGCCGGACGTCGACCCCGTGGTCGCGGTGCAGCCCGGCCCAGACGGCACCGACCTCGGCGCCCATCGCGGCGAGCAGCGGCTGTTCGCGCGGCTCGACGATCGTGACCTGCAGGCCCTTGCTGCGCGCGACGGCCGCCACCTCGAGCCCGATCCAGCCGCCGCCGACGACCACCAGCGAGCCGCCGGCGGTGATCGCCGCGAGCACCTGCTCGCAGTCCTGCGCTTGGCGCAGGTGCAGCACGCCGGCGAGGTCGGCGCCGGGGACGTCGAGCGTGCGCGCCGCCGATCCCGTGGCCAGCAGCAGCCGGTCGTACGACAGCTCGCGACCGCCGGCCAGGGTGACGGTGCGCGCCTCGCGGTCGAGGCGGACCGCCGCGTCGCCGGTCACCAGCTCGACCCGGTTCTGCTCCCACCACCCGTCATCGACGACCTTCAGCTCGTCGAGCGTCTTGTCGCCGAGCAGCACGCCCTTGCTCAGGTCGGGCCGCTCGTACGGTGCGCGCGACTCGTCGCCGACGAGCACGATGCTGCCCTCGGCGTCCGCCTCGCGAACCGCCTCAGCGGCCTTGGCTCCGGCCAGTCCGGCCCCGACGATCACGTAGCTAGTCATGCCCTCCACCTTGGCACCGACGCGGTGCGCCCGCCCGGCGGGGGGTGTTCAGGGCCGGCGGGGGACGTCGATGCCGCGCGGCAGTCGGGCGGGGTCCCAGCCCAGCTCGTCAAGCGCCGTCCGGAAGGCGAAGCGGTCGGTCATGCCCCCGACGTACGTGACCGCGGCGCGCACCGGGTCGTCCGGGTCGTGGACGTCACCCGGCATCGCCGAGGGCCGCGCGAGGTAGTGCTCGACGAGGGCGCGCAGCACCGCGACGACGGCGGTGGTCTGCGCGAGCGCCTCGGGACGGGTGTAGATGCGCTCGTAGTTGAACGCGCGCAGCCCCGCGAGCGCCTGCGCGACGTCGGGCCGCATCCCGATCACCCCGGTCGTCGACGCGCACTCGACCAGGGCGCCGACGAACGTGCCCAGCTGGTCGCCGCGGGTGCGCCCGCAGACCGCGGCGACGTCGGCCGGCAGGTCCTGCGCCGAGACGATGCCGGTGTGGACGGCGTCCTCGAGGTCGTGGGCGGTGTAGGCCACGCGGTCGGCCCAGCTGACCACCACCCCCTCGGGCGTGGCCGGCGAGGGTCGCGACCAGCTGTGGTTGCGGATGCCGTCCAGGGTCTGGGCGCACAGGTTCAGCGGCGCGAGGACGACGTCGGCGCCCCACACGGCGTGGTCGTAGCCGCCGGGCAGGAACGCGTCGAACGCCTCCTCGCTGGCGTGCCCGCCCGGCCCGTGGCCGCAGTCGTGGCCGATCGCGATGGCCTCGGTCAGCGCCACGTTCAGGCCGAGCGCCCGCGCCACGGACGTCGCGACCTGGTTGACCTCGAGCGCGTGGGTGAGGCGGGTGCGCTGGTGGTCGGCGGGGTGGACGAACACCTGCGTCTTGCCCGCCAGCCGACGGGACGCCGCCGAGTGCAGAACCCGGTCGCGGTCGCGCTCGAAGCAGGTGCGCTCGGGGTCGGGCGGCTCGGGGCGGGCGCGCTCGCCGGCGCCCCGGGCCCGGGTGGCCGCAGGCTGCAGCAGCGTCTCGTCGAGCGCCTCCCGCTCGACCCGCCCGCGGGGGGCCTGGGCGCTGACGCCGGGCTCGGCGTCCGCGTGCGCGGTCACGACGCCGTCCCGGCCCGGGTTGCCGCTGCCGGTCGCGGCCCAGGCCCGCGACCGCGGTGAGGGCCCGCTCACCGGCGTAGCCGACCCAGCTCGTAGACCAGGTAGGCGATCGTCTCGCGGGCGACGTACCGGGCGCTGGCACCGGCGCCGTGCACCGACGGGCCGGTGGTGGTGGGTGAACCGAGCGCGGTGATGCCCTGGTCGGCCAGCATGGTGGTGCTGCGCAGCTCGTGCCACGGGTCGGTGACGACGACCGCGGTCGACCACCCGCGCTGCTTCATCACGGCTGCGGCCGCCCGCAGGCTCTGCAGGGTGTCGTTGCCCTCACCCACCCGCAGCACGGCGTCGGCCGGCACGCCCTGCTGCACCAGGTAGGTCTGGCCGGCATCGGCCTCGGTGAACCGGTCACCGGGGCGCTTGCCGCCC
>JACMOY010000177.1 GCA_014377795.1 Actinomycetota bacterium
AGCCGCTCGTCCAGCAGGACCTCGAGGTCGGCGATCGTGCGGCGCTCGAGCAGCATGTCCCAGTGGGTGCGCCCGGGCTTGACGAACTTGGGCGTGGGGCGCTCGGAGTCGATCAGCAGCGCCTCCTCGCCGCACTTGCACTCCCACAGGGAGGGCGCCTCGGCCTCGACCGAGAACGGCACCCTGGTGACGTGGCCGCGGGCGCAGTGGTACTCGGCCACCCGTCGGGCCGCGGGCTCGACGCCCTCGTCGCTCTCCAGGCTCTGGGCACCCAGGCGGGTGCCGCGAAGGCTCTTGTCGCTCATGGTCTCCGACCTCCTTGGAGGTGTAATGACGGGTCGTCACTGGTCAGAACGTGCTAGGACCAGGCGGTGTTCCGCCACCGGTGTGGAGAGAGAGTGAAGACCGCCACACCCGCCCGTTCCTCCCCTCACCCCGCGTTCCTCCCCAGGGCCGGTCCACGACGGCCGACATGTCCGGTTCGGGGCGGGGGGAGGAACGACGGCCGGGGGGAGGAAGGGTCAGACGACGGCGGGGGCCACGTTGCCGGCGTCCGCGATGCCTTGGCGGACGTCGACCTTGCGCAGGAACACGGCGCCGAGGGCGAAGAAGACCACCAGCGCCAGGATGGCGGGGCGGTAGGAGTCGGTGACCTGGTGCACCAGGCCGAACAGCAGCGTGCCGAACCAGCTCGTCCCGCGCTCGCACGCCTGGTAGAGGCTGAAGTACTCGGCCTCGCGCCCGCGCGGCACCAGGTGGCTGTACAGCGACCGCGACAGCGCCTGGCTGCCCCCCAGCACGATCCCGATCAGCACCGCCAGACCCAGCCAGAGCCCGAAGCGGCCAGCGGGCAGGAAGAACCCGATCGCCACGACCAGGGTCCACAGCAGCAGGCTCCAGAGGACGACGTCACGCGCCCCGTAGCGACCGGCCAGCCGACCGAAGGCCAGGGCGCCGCCGAACGCGACGACCTGCACCAGCAGGATCGTCACGATCAGCTGGCTGGTGCTGAAACCGAGCTCCTTCGAGCCGTAGACGCTGGACACCCCGATGACCGTCTGGATGCCGTCGTTGAAGAACAGGTAGGCCAGCAGGAACATCATCGTGTGGCGGTAGCCGCGCAGGTGGCTGAACGTGCTGGCCAGCTGGCCGAAGGCCTCGCGCACCAGCGATCCGCTGACGGGGGTGAGGTTGACGGGCGGGCGGTCGCGCAGCCCCAGGTAGGGCACCAGGGTGAACCCCGCCCACCACAGTCCCGCGCTGAGCAGGCTGAACCGCACGGCCTCACCCTCGGACAGACCCAGCGCGTCGTGCCCGGTGACCAGCCCGAGGTTCAGCGCGAGCAGGATGAAGCCGCCGAGGTAGCCCAGCGCCCACCCGCGACTGGACACGCGGTCGCGCTCGTCCGGCCCGGCGATCTGGCACAGGATCGCGTCGTAGACCACGAGCGAGCCGGCCAGGCACAGGTTGGCGAGCACCAGCAGTGCCACGCCCAGCTGCCAGTCGGTGCCCCGCACGAACCACAGGCAGCACGCGGCCAGCGAGCCCAGCCAGGCCATTGCGGCCATGTCCCGCTCTGGGTGCGCCGGGCGGCCCGCGCCGGCCCCGACCAGGGGCAGCAGCAGCGCCGACACGATCGTCGAGAACGTCGCGGCGTAGAACACCAGCGAGCCGGGGCTCACCGGCAGCCCCAGCACCGAGAGGTCGGTGCGGCAGGTGGCGCCGTCCGGCAGGCGCGGGCACGCAGCCTCGGTCGCCACGGCCGTGAGGTAGGGCGCGAGCAGCACGGTCGCGACCGTCGTGACGTACGCCGAGTTGGCCCAGTCGTAGAAGTACCACGAGCGCTGCTCGCGCCGGCTGGTCGCGGTCGTCGGCTCGGTGGTGGCGCTCACGCGCCGATCATGCCCTGCCGCGCAGGGCTTCGCGGGTGACTTCGACCGCCAGGTCGGCCCGGTCGGTGATCAGGCCGTCCACGCCCAGGTCGAGCAGGCGGCGCATGGTGGGCACGTCGTTGACCGTCCAGACGTGCACGGCCAGGCCCTGGCGGTGGGCCAGGTCGATGCTGCGCGGGGTCACGACGGCGAGCGGTCCGGCCGACATCGGCACCTGGACGGCGACGAGCGAGGGCTCGGGCAACCGCGCGGCCACCCGGCCGACGCGGCCGGGCAGCAGCGACCCCAGCCGCCAGCGCGCGACCCCCCGGCGTCCGGGCGAGGTGGCCAGCCCAGGGCCGAGCGCGCGGCGGACGGCGGCGGTGCGTCGGTCGTCGAAGGACGTGACGCACACGCGGTGCAGCGCGGACGCCCGCCGGACGACGTCCACCAGCGGGCCGATCGCGGGCCAGTCCTTGACGTCGATGTTCACCCGCAGGCCCGGCCAGGCGGCCAGGACGTCGGCCAGCAGGGGGACGCCGGCACTGGACCCCTCGCCGATCACCTGGGCGCGCGACACGGTGTCCCAGTCGAGGTCGGCGATCCGGCCGGTCGCGTCGGTCAGCCGGTCCAGGGACGCGTCGTGGAAGGCGACGAGCGCACCGTCCGCGGTGGCGTGCACGTCGGTCTCGACGTGCGTGGCACCCAGGTCGAACGCCGCCCCGAACGCCGGCATCGTGTTCTCCAGCCCTTGCAGCGAGAAGCCGCGGTGGGCCATCACCACGGGGCCTTCGACCTGCAGGTACGGATGCACGCGCCCACCGTAGGGGCAGGTCAGCCGGCGAACTCCCAGTGCCACGGCTCGGGTTTGGACCCGGTCGGCTCGGCCCAGGCGGGGTGGAACCAGTCATGGGCCGGTGCGTTCACCAGCAGCCAGGCGTGCTCGGGGCTGGTGAACGACTCGACCCCCCCGCACAGGTCCAGGGCGGTGCCCCACCCGTGGTTGCTCGTTCCGGGTACGGCGGCCAGCCCCGGCTTGGCGGCGTACACCGCCACCTGCGCGGTGCGGCTGCGGTAGGAGTCGGTGACGCAGATCGGGCGAGCGAACTGCAGCGCGAAAGCCCGGGACAGGGCGCTGAAGGCACCGGCGGCGTGGGCCTCGAGAAGCTGACCCGGAGCGCCCCAGAGCGGGCACAGGGCCAGCGCGGGGATCTGTCCGTTGGCGTAGACCGACAGGTCCAGTCCGGTGCAGCCGCCGGGGTCCAGCGGCACCGTGGCGGCGTGACCGGCCGAGGCGGCGCGCACGCGCACCGTCGCGGCCAACCTGGCCTCGGCGACCAGTCCGGCCGCCGATGGCTCGCTCATCAGCTGCTGGCGCAGGCGGGCGACCGCCAGCTCGGTGCGCACCTGCTCGGCCTGCAGCCCCACCAGGGCCGCTCGCTGTTCACGCACCAGCGCGTCGGCGGTGGTGCGGGCCACCTCCGCTGCCCTGCGTGCCGTGGCGGCCGCTGTCGCGGGTCGCGCCGCTGCGTCGGCTGCGTCGGGCTGGGTCGCCGTCGTGACCTCCAGCCGATCCAGAGCGAGGCTGCCGACCAGACCGACGTGCTGCATGACCGCCAGGTCGTAACCGACGTCATCGGTGGACCCGCTCTCCAGAGCGGTGACCCAGCCCTGCCACGACGTCGCGAAAGCCCCACCCGCCGCGTAGGACGTGCGCGCCCACCGGCTCAGGTCGACCTGACTGCTCGCCACCTGCTGCTGCAGCCGGGACAGTCGCCGCAGCTGTGCCAGCACCTGCGCTGTGGCGGCTGCCTGCTGCTCGCGAGCGGTGCGGACCTGCTGCAGTGCTGCGGCGGCCTGGGCGCCGAGGGTCTCGACCCGGGCGCGCGCCGCCTCGAGCCGCGCGTCGCCGCTCAGCAGCCGGCTGCGCAACAGGTCCGCCTGAGCGACGTCACGCCGTGCCTGCTCGTCGCTCACGGTGGGGCCGGCACCGGGTGCCGGACCCGGCTCGTCGACACCCGATGGCGCTGGTGGGTCGGGGGGTGTCGTCGTCGTCACGTCACCCGAGGGCGTGGGGGTCAGCGTGCTGCTCGCCGCCGCCGTGGGCCCCGCAGTCGGTGTCGCAGCGACGGCGGTCGCCGTCGGAGCGGCGAGCACCCCCGCCACAGCGAGCAGTGCCACCGGTGTCGCGACCTGCCGCAGGTGTCGCCACCGGTGCGGGTGGGGCCTGCGGTCGGACGGACGGAGGGGGTCCACGGGTGGGGGTCTTCCTGGCCTGGTCGGGTGCTGGCGACGTCGCCACGCTAAGCAGCCGACGAGGCGTGCGTCCCGGGTTCACCGGAACGCGTGGTGCATCCGTGCCACCTGATCCATCTGCGCGACTGCCCGTCACCCGCTGTGTGCGCTGGGCGCGTTCAGCCGGCGAACTCCCAGTGCCACGGCTCGGGTTTGGACCCGGTGGGCTCGGCCCACGAGGGGTGGAACCAGCCGAACAGCCCGGCGTGGGTCAGCATCCACACGTGCTCGATCGTGGCGAAGGACTGGATCCCGCCGCACAGGTCGGTCGCCAGCCCGAGGCCGTGGTTGCTGGTCCCGGGGACGGCGGCCAGCCCGGGCTTGCTGGCGAACACCGAGACCTGCTCGGAGCGGGTGCGGTAGGCGTCGGTGACGCAGATGGGTCGGCCGAACTCGGCGGCGAACGCCTTCGACAGGTCGCGGAACGCGGCGGCGGCGTCGGCGCGCAAGGTCTTGTCCGGGGCGCCCCACAGCGGGCACAGAGCGGCAGTCGGGATCTCGCCGTTGGCGTAGGGGCGGGTGTCCAGACCCTGGCAGTCGTTCGGGTCCAGCGGCACGGGCCGCCCGGCCGCGCGTGCCGCGAGGACCGCGGTCAGCTGGGCCTGGGCCGCCTGCGCGGCGGCGCTGCTGCTCAGTCCGAGCCGCTGGCTGGCCTGCTGAGCGCGGTCGACGGTCTCGAGCTGGCCGGTCTGCAGCGTGGCGAGCATCTGGCGCTGCTCGAGCAGCAGCGCCGAAGCCCGCTCGCGCGCCTTCCTCGCAGCGGTCTGGGCGTCACGTGAGCGCGCGGCGGCGGCCGCTGAGGTGCGGGCGATGACCTGCTGCTGCGCGCTGGCCCCCTGCAGCTGGGTCAGAGTCGTCGAGTTCACCACGCCCACGTGCTGCAGCAGGGCCAGGTCGTGCGCGACGTCCGCGGTGCTCCCGCCGCTGAAGGCGGTGACCCAGCCCTGGTACTCGGCGAGGACGCCGCCGGTCGCGTAGGCCTCGCGGGCCCAGCGGCCGAGGTCGCTCTGGCCCTGCAGCACCTGGACGTGCAGGTTGATCAGTCGCGAGAGCTGGGTGGTGGCCGTCAGTGCGGCCTCGGAGGCGGCCTGGTCGGCGGTGCGCTGGCGCTCGAGCGCCGCGCTCACCTGCGCCGAGATGCCGGTCATGGTCTGCAGCACGGCGTCCAACCGGGCGTTGCTGACCCCGAGCTGGGCGCGCAGCACGGCCGCGGCGGCCACCTGCTGGCGGACCTGCTCAGGGGTCAGCGCGGTCTCGGCGCCGGGCTCGGGCGGGGGAGGGGCGCTGGGGGAGGGGGTCGCGGTGGGGGACGATGTCGCGGGGCTCGACGTCGGCGACGACGACCGCGGTGTGGGCGTCGTCGTGGGGGTCCCCCTCGGTGTGGGCTTGGGTGTCACCGTGGGCGTCGGCGCCATCGTGGTGGTCGCCGTCGGGGTGGGGCTCGGGGTCGTCGTCGCAGCCACGGCCGCGCCCGATCCCAGCGGGATCAGCAACCCGGCAACGACGCCGACGGCGACGCTGCGCGTCAGTCCTCGCCGAGCCATCAAGGTTCCCGTCCGTCACGTGTGGTGTCACCACGACGGTACCCCGGTGGGAGTGGTGACGCACCGGCGTCCGCGAGGTCGCCAGACTGGCTCACGTGACCGACACGAGGGTCTTCGACGAGCATGCCGCGGCGTGGCGGGCCTGGCAGCGGACCCCCTGGGGGCGGCTGCGCTACCGCCTCGTGGCGCAGCTGCTCGACCGGCACGTCGCCGCGCTGCCGGCGGGCACGGTGGTCCTGGACGTCGGGGGCGCGGACGGCGCGGACAGCCGGCGGTTCGCCGAGCGGGGTCTGGCGGTGACGGTGGTGGATCCGTCCGCGGTGATGCTGGACACCGCATCGCAGCAGGACGGCGTCCGGACCGCGGTGCTCACCCTGGCCGA
>JACMOY010000178.1 GCA_014377795.1 Actinomycetota bacterium
CGCTGCCGCGCGCGCTCGACCAGCCGGCGAGAGCACTCACGACGGCGCTGGCGACCGTGGGTGACCGTCCGCTGGCGCGCGACCACCGGGTGCTGATGCTGCTCGCAGGTGGTGCCACCGACGAGACCATCGCCCGCCAGCTCGGGGTGAGCACACGCACCGTCGAGCGTCGGGTGCGTGCGCTGCTCGACCAGCTCGGCGCCGAGACCCGGTTCCAGGCCGGGGCTCAGGCGGCGCGCCGCGGCTGGCTGTAGGGCGGCGCGCCGCGGCTGGCTGCAGCAGCGCTCAGCCGCGGAAGGCGTCCAGGCCGGTGAGGGCGTGCCCGACCACGAGGGTGTGCACCTCGCAGGTGCCCTCGTAGGTGAGCACCGACTCCAGGTTGTTGGCGTGCCGCAGCACGGAATACTCCAACGAGATGCCGTTTGCACCCAGGATCGTGCGGCACTCGCGGGCGATCGCGATGGCCTCGCGCACGTTGTTCAGCTTGGCCACGCTCACCATCGTCGGCGTCGCCGTCCCGGCCTCCTTGGCGCGCCCCAGGTGGTGCGCGAGCAGGAAGGCCTTGTCGAGCTCGAGCGCCATGTCGACCAGCTTCTTCTGGGTCAGCTGGAACCCGGCGATCGGACGGCCGAACTGCTCGCGCGACCCGGCGTACTCGATCGTCGTCTCGAGGCAGTCGCGGGCCGACCCGAGCACCCCCCACACGATGCCGAACCGCGCCTCGGTCAGGCACGACAGCGGGCCCTTGAGCCCGCGCACGCCCGGCAGCACCGCGTCGGCCGGCAGCCGGACGCCGTCCAGCACCAGCTCGCTGGTCACCGACGCGCGCATCGACAGCTTGTGCTTGATCGCGGTGGCACTGAACCCAGCCGCGTCGGTGGGGACGACGAAGCCGCGCACCCCGTCGTCGGTCATCGCCCACACGACCGCCACGTCGGCGACCGAGCCGTTGGTGATCCACATCTTCGACCCGTCCAGCACCCAGTCGTCGCCGTCGCGCTTGGCGCGGGTCGCCATGGCGCTGGGGTCCGACCCGTGGTCGGCCTCGGTCAGGCCGAAGCAGCCGAGAGCCTCGCCGGTGGCCATCCGCGGCAGCCACTCCTGGCCCTGCTCCTCGCTGCCGAACGCGTGGATCGCGTACATCGCGAGGCTGCCCTGCACCGACACCATCGAGCGCACGCCCGAGTCGGCGGCCTCGATCTCCATCGCCGCGACGCCGTACGCCGTGGCGTTCAGGCCTGCGCAGCCGTAGCCCTCCAGGTGCATGCCCAGCACCCCGAGCCGGCCGAACTCCAGCGCGAGCTCGCGCGCGGGCAGGGTGCCCTCCTCGAACCAGCGCGCGACGTGCGGACGCACGTGCTCGTCGACCATCGCGCGCACCGACGCGCCGATGTCGCGCTCGTCGTCGGTGAGCAGCGCGGACAGGTTGAGCAGCTCGAGGGGCGCGGTGCGGCGGACGTCGTTGGCCATGCCCCCATGCTGGCACGGGCGCTCGGGGTCAGCGCCGCGGGGCGTCCCGGTCGCGGCGCGCCTTGGGCTTGCGGCCCTTGACCCGGGTGGCGTTCAGGGCGTCCACCACGACCGATGCCTGCTCCTCGGGCACCTCGACGAGGGTGAACGTCTCGGTGATCTCGATCGAGCCGATGTCGCGACCCGACAGCGGGGTCTCGCCGGCGATGGCGCCGACGACGTCCTGCGGTCGGACGCCGTCGCGCCGTCCGAGGGCGAGGTAGAGCCGGGTGCGGCCGGCGGCGGGCTGGCGGCTCTTGCGCCCGGCCGGGGCACCACCCTCGCGATGCGGTCGGGTGCCGGCGGGCTCGACGCGATCGGCGCGCGGAAGGGCGGCCTCGGGGATGTCGTCGTCCCCGCTGGTGCCTCCGCCGGCCTGGTGAGCCAGCTTGACCGCCGCGAGCGCCACCTGCATGACGTCGAAGTCGTCGCTGAGCGTCTCGACGACGACCCGGTAGTCGTCGAGGTGGTCCTCGAGCAGGATCTCGTGCAGGGCGGCACGGGTCAGCTCGAGCCGGCGGGCCTGCAGGTCGGCGGTGGTCGGCACCTTCTCGACCTTGATCCGCTGACCGGTCACCCGCTCGATCGTCTTGAGCATCCGGTGCTCGCGCGGCTCGGCCAGCGTGATGGCGACGCCCTCGCGCCCGGCGCGGCCGACGCGGCCGATCCGGTGGACGTAGGACTCGGGTGCCGAGGGCACCTCGTAGTTGACGACGTGGGTCAGGTGCTCGACGTCCAGGCCACGGGCCGCGACGTCGGTGGCGACCAGCAGGTCGGCGGTCGCGGCCCGCACCCGTCCCATCACGCGGTCGCGCTGCTCCTGGTTCATCCCGCCGTGCAGCGCCTCGGCGCGGTAACCGCGGCCGTTCATCGTCTCGGTCAGCTCGTCGACCTGCTCGCGGGTGCGACAGAACACGATCGCCGCGGTGGGCGACTCGACGTCCAGGATGCGGCCGAGGGCGGCGGCCTTGTGGGCCCGGCCGACGACGTACGCCGTCTGGCGCACCAGCGGCGGTGCGCCGGACGCCGGCAGGTCCCGCTCGACCTGGATCCGCACCGGGTCGCGCAGGTGACGGCGGGCGATCCCGTTGATCCGCGCAGGCATCGTGGCCGAGAACAGCAGCGTCTGGCGGCCCTGGGGGGTCCCGGACAGGATCGTCTCGTGGTCTTCGGCGAAGCCCATGTCGAGCATCTCGTCGGCCTCGTCGAGCACCACGACCGCGACGCCGGACAGGTCCATCGTGCCGCGCGCGAGGTGGTCGACGGCCCGGCCCGGCGTCGCGACGACGACGTCGACACCGCGCTCGAGCTCGCGCAGCTGGCGGCCGATCGGCTGGCCGCCGTAGATCGGCAGCACCCGCGCGCCGATCTGCTTGCCGTAGCGGTGCAGCGCCTCGCTGACCTGCATGCACAGCTCGCGGGTCGGCACCAGCACCAGCGCGAACGGGCCGCTGCGGCCGCGGTCGGGGGGCAGGCGATGCAGCAGGGGCAGCGCGAAGGCCGCCGTCTTGCCGGTGCCGGTGGCGGCCTGACCCAGCACGTCCTGGCCGGCCAGCATCGGCCCGATCGCCTCGCGCTGGATCGGCGTCGGCTCCTCGTAACCGAGGGCGTCCAGCGCCGCGAGCAGCTCGGGACGCAGGCCCAGGTCGGCGAACGTCGTGGGGTCGGGCTCGGTGGTCACACCCGATGCTCTCGCACTCGGGCGGGCAGCCCCGCGCGCACACCCGGCCACTCCTCGCGCAGCACCGAGAACACGACCGTGTCGCGGAACGTGCCGTCGGCCCGCCGGATGTGGCGGCGCAGCACCCCTTCGCGGATGGCGCCCAGCTTGGCGATCGCCGCCTGCGAGCGCTCGTTGATCGCGGCGGTCTGGATCTTGACCCGGCCGAACCCGCAGTCCTCGAACGCGTGCCCGAGCAGCAGCAGCTTGCACTCGGGGTTGACGCCCGTGCCCCACACGGCCGGCGCGTACGCCGTCCAGCCCAGGTGCGCGCGCTCGTTGGCCAGGTCGAGGTCACCCAGAGTCGTGGTGCCGACGACCGTTCCGGCGTCGACCAGGCGCACGACGTAGGGCACCCGGTCGGTCGGGGCCAGCAGCCCGGCGATCCACCCCCGCATCGCAGCGACGTCCGCCGGGCGCCCAGCAGGCCCCCCGGCGTACCCGGACGCCCAGACCCGCGGGTCGTCCAGGGCGGCGAACAGGGCGGCGGCGTCCTCCGGTGTCAACGGGTCGAGGCGGACGACGGTGCCGACCAGGGCTCGCCGGTCCGGCGCGGTCGCGCTCACCCCAGCAGATCGTGCCGGCTGATGATGGCGTCGCGGCCGGGCCCGACGCCGATCGCCGAGACGCGCTGGCCGACCATCTCCTGGATCGCCAGCACGTAGCGCTGGGCGTTGACCGGCAGGTCCTCGAAGGTGCGCGCCGCCGAGATGTCCTCCCACCAGCCGGGGAAGTCCTCGTAGATCGGCTTGGCGTGGTGGAAGTCGGACTGCGTCATCGGCATCTCGTCGTGGCGGACCCCGTCGACGTCGTACGCCACACAGACCGGCACCGTCTCGAGACCGGACAGGACGTCGAGTTTGGTGATGACGAAGTCGGTGACCCCGTTGATGCGCTTGGCGTAGCGGCCGATGACGGCGTCGAACCAGC
>JACMOY010000179.1 GCA_014377795.1 Actinomycetota bacterium
GCGAGGGCCGCCACAGCGGTGCCGGCGCCCGCCGACCACGCCTGCGGTCGGCAGGATGCGGGGTAGGGCAGCGGACCGGACACGTCGGACTGGACGCCGGCGTACAGCTCGGGCAGCCGGTCGGCGAAACCACCGGCACCGGCGAGCAGCCCGGTGAGCAGTGACGCGGCGACGTCGTCGTGACCCTCGAGCAGCAGGCCCCGGGCGGTGATCGCGGTGTCGTGCGGCCAGACCGCACCGCCGTGGTAGCTCGTCGGGCTGAACCGGGGTGAGCGGGACGACAGCGTGCGCAGTCCGTACCCGCTGTCGAGGTCGGGACCGGCCAGCCGGGCCGCGACGGTCGCCGCCTCGTCGGGGTCGAGCAGGCCGGTGCCGAGCAGGTGGCCCATGTTGGAGGCGATGCCGTCGACGGCGCGACCGTCGCGGTCCAGCGCGATCGCGGGGTAGCGGCCGTGGTCGTCCGCAACCCAGAACTGCGACCGGAACCGCTGCTTGAGGTCGCAGGCCCACTGCCGCAACGACTCTGCGCCGGGCCGACCGAAGGCGTCCAGCAGGTCCGCGGCACCGACGGCCGCCTCGTACGCATACGCCTGCACCTCGCACAGGGCGATCGGCGCATCGGCCAGGTGTCCGTCGGCCCACTGCACCGAGTCACCCGAGTCCTTCCAGCCCTGGTTCGCCAGGCCCGAGCCGGTGTGGTCGACGTAGCGGACGAACCCCGTGGGGTCGGCTGCCACCTGCTGACGCTGCCAGCCCAGGGCGGCCTCGGCGGCGGGCAGCAGAGCGGCGACGGCTGCCGGGTCGGCGCCCCAGCGCCACGCCTCGACGAGCAGGGTCACCCACAGGGGGGTCGCGTCGACGGTGCCGTAGTAGACCGGGGGCAGTGACAGGTCGCCGACGTCCAGGCCGTCGCGGCGCACCTCGTGCAGGATCTTGCCGGGCTGCTCCTCGGTCGCGGCGACGTCGGCGCGCCCCTGGCGGCGGGCCAGTGCCCGCAGGGTGCCCATCGCCAGGTCGGTGCCCAGCGGCAGCAGCAGCCGCGCCGTCCACAGCGAGTCCCGGCCGAACAGGGTGAAGAACCAGGGGCTGCCCGCTGCGGCGAACACGTCGCCGTCGTCGCTCAGCAGCAGGGCGCCCAGGTCGTCCAGCCCGCGGGTGGCCAGCGGCGCGACCCGGCTGTCGTCGGCCCGCACGGTCACTGCCGCCCACGGGGTGGCGTGCTGGGCGGTGAAGGGCAGTGGCGTGCCGGCGTCCTGCACCCGTGCAACCAGGACGACCTCGACGTCGGTGCCGGGCTCGACCTCGAGCTGCCACCGCAGATCGGCCCCGCGGGCGTCGGTGGTGACGGCCGTCGGCACGGGCCGGGCGACGACGTGCGCCCGCAGGTGCTCGGCGGTCCAGTGCACGCCGTCCGCGTCGGCGACCGCTGCGAGCGGCTCGGCTCGGCCGCCCTGCTTGACGTGGTCCATCCCGGCCAGGTCGGACGCCAGGTGCACCTCGAGGGAGAGCGAGACCGCGGCCCTGGCCCGCGAGCTGACCCGCAGCGTCTCGGTGACGCGGTCGGCCTCGACCGTGCGGGTGCGCGTCAGCAGGACCGTGGGGTCGGCGATCGGGTCGCCCAACCCCCGGGGGACGTAGGTGCTGCGGGCGCTGGAGGCGCTGACGAGCTCGGTGGCCAGACAGGGTGGTTCGTGCCCGTCGACGCTCACCACGACCGCGCTCAGTGCGCGGCGGTCGAAGGCGTAGACCCCCTGGACGCCGGACTCGCGCACCTGGCCGTCGGCGGAGGCCAGGGCCACCATCGGCGCGCGCAGCGTGGTCACCAGGTCGTGCAGGAACGGCTGGTCGCGCGGGTCGCTGCTCATCGGGCTCCCTTGGTCTGTTTCGCCGCATGTGTTGACATCCGACGCCGCCCGATGGACATTACCGGGGTAGTTGGAAGGTTCCAATCGCTCATCGCCGAGCGCCGCACCGGGTCCACCGGCGGCGGACCGGCCTCGAGCCCCGGTCTGCGACGGAGGTGGCCTGGTGGCGCAGACGATCGACGGCCGTGCCACGCTCGAGAGCGTCGCCCGCGAGGCCCGCGTCTCGCGGCAGACCGTCTCGAACGCGCTGCACCGGCCTCAGGTCCTCAGCCCGGACACGCTCGTGCGGGTGCAGCGCGCCATCGACGCGCTGGGCTACCGACCCAACCGCAACGCCCAGTCGCTGCGCACCGGGGAGTCGCGGCTGATCGGGCTGCGGGTCGACCCCGTGCCTACCCTGTCCGGCGGGGTGCTGGACCGGTTCCTGCACGCCCTGGCCGAGGGCTCGCGCGAGCACGGCTACCAGCTGCTGGTCTTCGCCCCGCAGTCCCCGGACGACGAGCTGTCCGGCTACCGCGACCTGCTGACCACCATGACCGTCGACGCGTTCGTGCTCACCAACACCCACCAGGGCGACCCGCGGCTCGGCTTCCTCGCCGAGCGGGGCACCCCGGTGGTCTCGTTCGGCCGGCCCTGGGGCGCCGAGGACGACCACCACTGGGTCGACGTCGACGGCGCGGCGGGCACCCACCAGGCCGTCGACCACCTGGTGGCCCAGGGGCACCGCCGGATCGCGTTCCTCGGCTGGCCTACCGGCTCGGACGTCGGTGACGACCGCCGGGCCGGGTGGGCCGCGGCGCTGCGCGCCCACGGTCTTCCCGCCGGGCCCGAGGCGACCGCGGCCGAGGCGCTGGACCTGGCCCGCGCGGCCGCGCTCGGTCTGCTCACGGGCAGCGCGGACCGTCCCACCGCCGTGGTGTGCGCCAGTGACGTGCTGGCGGTCGGCGTGCTGCACGCGCTGCACCGCCTGGGCCTGCGAGCCGGCGCGGACGTCGCCGTGACGGGGTTCGACGACTCGCCCGCGGCGTCCTTGAGCGACCCAGCGCTCAGCAGCGTCCGCCAGCCCCTCGAGCAGGTGGCCGCCGAGGTCGTGCGGGTGCTCGGCGCCCTGCTGCCCCGGCGACCGATGCCGCCCCCCGAGCGGCCGTCCGGCGTCCTCGTCGAGCCCACGCTCGTCGTCCGCGAGAGCTCGCGGGCCCGCGCCACCGAAGCCACCGACCGACCACCAGCGCAACACCCCACCGAGGAGAACGCATGAAGAGCTCATCTGGACGTCGTCTCGCGGCCGTCGCCGCCACGGCGTCGCTCGCACTGCTCACTGCCGCGTGCGGTGGCGGTGGGTTCGACAACGGAGGCAGCTCGAGCAGCGCTCCGACCACCGAGAAGGGCCCGGTCGCCCTGAAGATGCTCATCGCCTCGTCGGGTGACGCCGAGACGAACGCGGTCAAGGCGGCGACCGCGGCGTGGGCGAAGACGTCCGGCAACACGGTCGACGTCCAGGTCGCGCAGGACATCAAGCAGCAGCTCGGTCAGGCGTTCGCGGGTGGCACGCCGCCGGACATCTTCTACACCGACGCGGCGCGCTTCCCCGACTACGCCAAGGCGGGCGCGCTGTACGCCTACGGCGACCAGGTCACCAAGCCTGACGACTTCTACCCGGCGCTGAAGTCCACCTTCACCTACGACAACAAGTTCTACTGCGCGCCCAAGGACTTCTCGACGATCGCGCTGCAGATCAACAACAAGGCGTGGAAGGCCGCCGGGCTGACCGACGGCGACATCCCCACCACCTGGGACCAGCTGCACGCGGTGGCCAAGAAGCTCACCACCGGCAAGCAGACGGGGCTCGCGATCGGTGACACCCGCGACCGGATCGACGCGTTCATGGTGCAGGCCGGCGGGGGACTGACCAGCAAGGACGGCGCCACCATCACGGCCACCGCACCCGAGAACGTGCAGGCGCTGGAGTTCGTCAAGTCGATGCTCGCTGACGGCAGCGCCAAGTTCCCCAAGGAGCTGGACGCCGGCTGGGCAGGTGAGGCCTTCGGCAAGGGCATCGCCGCGATGGCCATGGAGGGCAACTGGATCAAGGGCTCGCAGAAGAACGACTACCCCGACGTCGACTACCAGGTCGCCGAGCTGCCCGCGGGCCCGAAGGGCAAGGGCACGCTGCTGTTCACCCAGTGCTGGGGGATCGCGGCCAAGAGCACCCACCAGGCGGCGTCCGTCGACCTGGTCAACTCGCTGACCGCGGTCGACCAGCAGCTGGCGGCGGCCACGGCGTACGGCGTCATGCCCTCGCGCACGTCCGCCAAGGCGCAGTACGAGCAGAAGTTCCCCGAGGACAAGGCGTTCGTCGCCGGCGGCGAGTACGGCGTCGGCCCGGTCAACAAGCCGGGCTTCGACTCGGTGCTGGCCGACCTCGACACGGGCCTGCAGGGCCTGAAGACCGGTGACCCGAAGGCGATCCTGGCGAGCTTCCAGAAGAACGCCGAAGCAGCGCTGAAGTAGCCCGACCCCGGTGCGTGCCGGCCCCCGGGCCGGGACGCACCGGCTGACCCGCCCGACCGTCGACTGACCCGTGCGAGGAGCGCCCATGAGCAACATCGACACGACGGTTCCCACGACCGTCGCGCCCTGGCGCCCCCGAGGCTCGGGTGGCTCGGGCAAAGGCATCCGGGCCGGCGAGGGCCGCGCCGGTTGGCTGTTCGTCTCGCCGATGGTGATCGTGCTCGGCGTCTTCCTGCTGGTGCCGATCATCATGGCGATCTGGGTCAGCACCCTGGAGTGGAACGGCCAGGGCAGTCCGTTCGCCGGCGGCGCCAAGTTCGTCGGGCTGCACAACTACCAGTCTCTGCTGGTCACCGACGGTCTGGCGCGCAAGGACTTCATGCTGTCGCTGCGCAACACGTTCTACTACGTGATGTTCGTGGTGCCGCTGCAGACCGCCCTCGCGCTGTTCCTGGCCGTCGTGGTCAACCAGCGCTACCTCAAGGGTCGCAGCTTCTTCCGCACGGCGTTCTATTTTCCCTCCGTCACCAGCTCGGTGGCCATCACCATCGTCTTCCTGTTCCTGTTCCAGAACAGCGGCGCCATCAACAAGCTGCTCAGCTTCGTCGGCATCAAGGGACCCCAGTGGTTCGCCGACCCGCGGGGTCTGTTCCAGGTCGCGGCTGACAAGCTCGGACTGGTCGACATCGCGAGCCCACCGGTCGGCCTGACCGGGAACGGGGTGCTGGGCCTGACGTGGTGGGACTGGATCTCCGGCCCGTCGGTGGCGCTGATGGCTGTCGTGTTCCTGGTCGTCTGGACCACCGCCGGCACGTTCATGCTGATGTTCCTGGCCGCGCTGCAGGACATCCCGGTCGAGGTCGAGGAGGCTGCGCTGCTGGACGGCGTCGGGGCGTGGCAGAAGTTCCGCTACGTGACCCTGCCCCAGCTGCGGCCGGTGCTGTTCCTCGTGCTGACCCTGGGGCTGATCGGCACCTGGCAGGTCTTCGACCAGGTGTACCTGCTCGGCGGGGGCAACCCGGCCAAGACCACACTCACCCCGGCGTACCTGTCGTACCGCACCGGGTTCAACGACTTCAACTACGGCAACGGGGCGGCGATCGCGTTCATGCTGTTCATCATCATCACGGCGCTGACGCTGCTGCAGCGCTACGTGCTGCGTGACAAGGACGCCATCGCCGAGAAGCGCGGACGCCGAGCCCAGCTGCGCGGGGCGGGGGCCCGATGAGCACCCCGGCCGCCGTCACGGCTGAGGCGACGTCCATCGCTCCCGTCGTCGGGCGGCGTCAGGCCGGAGGTCCTCGGGTCAGCAAGCGGGCGCTGGGCTACACCCTGCTCGTCGTGCTGGCGCTGGTCTACATCGTGCCGTTCGCGATCCAGATCGCCACGACGTTCAAGACCGACCCGGACGCGACCGGCAACCCGCTGTCGCTGGTGCCGAACCCGTTCACGCTGGCCGCCTGGCAGCGGCTGTTCGCGGGCAGCACCGGGAACTACCCGCTCTACTTCTTCAACTCGGTGTTCGTCACGGTGACGGTGACCGCCGGACGGGTCTTCTTCGACTCTCTCGCCGGCTACGCGCTGTCCCGACTGCAGTTCCGCGGTCGCGGGGCGCTGTTCAACGCCGTCCTAGCAGTCATGGCGGTCCCCGGCGTGGTCCTGCTGATCCCCAAGTTCCTGGTGCTCAAGCAGGTCGGCATGTACGACCACTACAGCGGCATGATCATCCCGCTGATGGTCGACGCCGCGGGCGTGTTCATCATGAAGCAGTTCTTCGACTCGGTGTCGATCTCGATCGAGGAGGCGGCGCGCATCGACGGCGCGGGGGTGTTCCGCACGTTCTGGTCGGTGGTGCTGCCGATGGCGCGTCCGGCGCTGATCACCCTGACCATCCTGTCGTTCCAGGGTTCGTGGAACGAGTTCACCTACTTCCTGATCGCCACCCAGAGCGAGGCGAAGCAGACGCTGATCCTGGCCCTGGCCCGGCTGTCGTCGGGCCAGCTCGGGTCGGGCACGCAGTTCCCGCTGCGGCTGGCGGCCGCGCTGTTCGCGACGATCCCGGTGGCCCTGGTGTTCTTCGCCTTCCAGCGGCACTTCGTCCGCGGGGCCAACGAGGGCGGCGTCAAGGGCTGAGCAGCGCCAGCGCCAGTGCGGCGTCCAGCGTGGCGGCGACGACGCGCACGGTGTCGGCGGTGAGCAGCCGCCGGTGCGCTGCGGCGTCCCACCCCGCACTGAGCCGCGAGTGCTGCGGGACGGCGGCGAACGCGGTCGCACCCAGCACCACCCCCAGCAGCAGGACCGAGAGCACGCGACCGACGTCGCCGACGTCGCCGTCCAGGGCGACCAGGGCGGTCGTCACCACGAGCGCTGCGAACAGCGGCCCCACCAGGTAGGTCACGCGCCGCTGGTACGCCGCGAGGTAGGTGGTGAACGCCGGCCCCGGCACCTCGGCGAGCTGGGGGTAGGCCACCACCCTGATCGTCCACTGGAAGCCGGCGTACGCGCAGGTGGCCATCAGGTGGACCGTGAGGACGTCGGGCACCGGGCCATCGTGCACGCTGGGGGCATGTCCCTGCAGTCCGTGACCGACCCCGCCCCGCTGCTGACCCGCCGCCAGATCATGGGCCAGGTGTGGGCCGACCTGACCTTCGTCCACTGGCGGGTCGACCCCGACCTGGTCGCGCCGCTGCTGCCGACCGGCACCAGACCCGACGTGCACGAAGGCGCGACGTACGTCGGCCTGGTGCCCTTCCGCATGGTGGGCGCCGGCGTGGGGGCGGGCCCGGGCGTCCCGTGGCTGGGGACCTTCGCCGAGACCAACGTGCGGTTGTACTCGGTCGACCCCACCGGACGCCGGGGAGTGGTGTTCCGCTCGCTCGAGGCCACCCGCCTCGCCGTCGTGCTCGGCGCGCGCCTCGCGTTCGGCCTGCCCTACACCTGGGCCCGCATGCGGGTCACCCACGACGCGGGCACCGTGACCTACCAGACGTCTCGGCGGCTGCCAGGGCCGCGCGGCGCCGGCGGCAGCATCGTCGTCCGCCCGGGCGAGCCGGTCGAGGCCGACCCGCTCGCCGCGTTCCTCACCTCGCGCTGGGGGCTGCACACCCGCTGGCTGGGCCGCACGCTGTACGTCCCCAACCACCACGGCCCCTGGCCGCTGCACCGCGCCGAGCTGGTGCACCTGGACGACACCCTGGTGGCCGCGGCCGGCCTGCCCGATCTGGTGGGCCGGGCACCCGACTCGGTGCTGTGGTCGCCCGGGGTGCGCACGGTGTTCGGGTTGCCGTTCGACGCCACCACCCCGCGCACCGGTGCGTAGGGGTGGCCTCGCGCCGGTCGGCTTCGTCCTGCTGTGGAGCACCGGCTTCGTCGGCGCCCGGTACGGACTGCCCTACGCCGCGCCATTCACGTTCCTCGCGCTGCGGCTGGCGATCGCCGGGGTGCTGCTGGCCGGGCTGGCGGTGGTCACCCGCTCGCCCTGGGCCCTGTCGCCGGTGCAGGTGCGGCACGCCTCGGTGGCCGGGTTGCTGCTGCACGCCGGGTACCTGGGCGGGGTGTTCTTCGCCATCGCCGACGGGCTGCCGGCCAGCGTGGCCGCGGTCGTCGTCAGTTTGCAGCCGCTGCTGACCGCAGCCTTGGCCACCCGCCTGCTCGACGAGCACCTGGTCGGCCGGCAGTGGCTGGGCCTGGGCGTGGGCGTGGCGGGTGTGGGACTGGTGCTCGCGCCGCGGCTGTCGGC
The DNA here is from genome assembly GCA_014377795.1 of Actinomycetota bacterium. Taxonomy (GTDB): domain Bacteria; phylum Actinomycetota; class Actinomycetes; order Actinomycetales; family Angustibacteraceae; genus JACMOY01. The sequence goes on from JACMOY010000179.1 coordinate 8,116, forward strand.
CGGTTCGGGTTCGTACGCCCCGGTCGCGGTGCTCGCGTGCGTCGTGGCGCTGGTCGCCGGCAGCGCCGGGACGTTGTGGCAGAAGCGGCACGGCGACCGGATACCGCTGCTGACCGGCACGGCGGTGCAGTACGGAGCGGCCGCCCTGCTGCTGCTCGCCCTCGCGCTGGCCACCGAGGACACCTCGATCCGGTGGACCCCGCGGTTCGTGGTGGCGCTGGTCTGGCTGGTCGTGGCGCTGTCGCTCGGCGCGATCCTGCTGCTGCTGCTGCTGCTGCGCCGGGGCAGCGCGGCCAGCGTCTCGAGCCTGTTCTACCTCGTGCCGCCCGCGACCGCGCTGGAGTCCTACCTGGTGTTCGGCGAGCGGCTCGAACCCTTGTCGCTGCTCGGGATCGCGGTGACCGCCGTGGGCGTCGCGCTGGTGCTGCGACTGCCGAAGGTGGGCGGGCCGACGGTCAGCGGACGCTGACGCCCGGTGCGAACTTGGGCACCGTGAAGCTGACCCTGGTGCCGGCCCCGGGGGCGGTCTCGACCACCAGGCCGTGCGCGTCGCCGTACACCTGGCGAAGCCGGGCGTCGACGTTGCCCAGCCCGACCGAGTCGGTCTCGGACTCGCCGGACAGCACCGCGCGCACGACCTCGGGGTCGGTGCCGACCCCGTCGTCCTCGACCGCCAGGTGGGCCTGCGATCCGACGTCCTTGGCGGTGATCGTCACGTGCCCGATCCCGCTCTTGCCCTCGAGTCCGTGGCGAACGGCGTTCTCCACCAACGGTTGCAGCACCAGGAACGGCACGGCCACGGCGAGCACCTCGGGTGCGACGAGCAGCGTCACCTGCAGGCGCTCACCGAAGCGCGCCTTCTCGAGCTCGAGGTAGCGCTCGATGTTGGTGAGCTCGTCGGCCAGGGTCGTGTACTCGCCGCCGTGGCGGAAGGCGTAGCGGGTGAAGTCGGCGAACTCGAGCAGCAGCTCGCGGGCCCGCTCGGGGTCGGTGCGGACGAACGACGCGATGGCGGCCAGCGAGTTGTAGATGAAGTGCGGGCTGATCTGCGCCCGCAGGGCGCGCAGCTCGGCCTCGATCGCCCGGGTGCGCTCGCGGTCGAGCTCGGCCAGCTCGACCTGCGCTGACACCCACCGGGCGACCTCGTCGGTGGCTCGCACCAGACCGGCGGAGGTGCTGCGGCCGTAGGGCGCCAGGGCTCCGACGACCGCGTCGTCGCTGATGATCGGGGCGACGACGGCGGTGCGGATCGGGCAGTCCGGGTCGTCGCACTCGACGTCGCCACCCGAGAGCACGACGGTCTGCCCGTCGGCGAGCACCCGCGCCGCGTGCGACCCGGCGAGCCGGGCGTGACCCACGCCACCACCGTCCCAGGCCAGCGTGTGCCCGGCGGCGTCGGTGATCGCGACGGCGGCGGTGCCGAGCAGGGCGCGCAGGTGCTTGGTCGAGCGCTCGGCGCCGGCCGACGTCAGCCCCTCGCGCAGGCTGGGTGCGGCGAGCGATGCGGTGTGCAGCGTCTCGAAGGTGGCGCGGTCGGCAGACGAGCCGAAGTCCGGACGCCGCCGCGCGACCCGGGCGGTCACGGCGACGACGGCTGCGCCCAGTGCCGCCAGCACGACGACGGTGATCCAGCTGGTGTCGGCGAGCCCGGCGGTCGTCGTCAGGGCAATCGGGTGCACCGACGTGACGTTACCCGGCGCTGGGCCCGTAGGGTCGCGGCTCGTGAGCACCATCGCGACGACCCAGGCGCTGCAACGGGTGTCGGCCCTGCCAGCCGTGGTCGAGGCGGTCGAGGGCGCCCGCGAGGCGTGCACGGCGCTGCGCTGGCACGCGGCGCTGCGTCGGCGCACCGAGGGGGCGCGGGCCGAGGCGGTGGCGCGCGGCGCCCGCGCCAGTGCGGCGATGGACGGCGCCCCGCTGCCGCTGGACCTGGTGCGGGACGTGCTGCGCGGGGCGGCGCAGGCACCCGACGACGCCGCCGGTCGCGCGCTCAGTGGCGCGCTGCGGCCGACCGTCGAGGCCGGTCGGCTGGCCGGAACGCTGGGCCGCTCGCCGCTGCAGACGCTGGCCCGGCTGCACACGGCGGCCGCTGCCGGCGCTGTGCCGGACGACCTGCTCGGCCGCCCCCGGGTCGGTACCAACCAGCCGCTGGACCTCGCCGGCCCGGGGCCGGCGCCGGTGGGAGCGGAGCTGCGGGCCCGGTTGGACGGCCTGGCGGCCCTGCTGAGCGCGGACGCCGGGGTGCCGGCCCTGGTGGTGGCAGCGCTGGTGCACGCGGAGGTGCTGGTGGTCCGCCCCTTCGCGGTGGGCAACGGCGTCGTGGCCCGGGCGCTGTTTCGTGCCGTCGTCGTCGAGCGGGCGCTGGACCCCACCGGCGTGGCCGTCAGCGAGGTCGGGTTCGAGCGGGCCGGCGTCCCGGCGTACGCCGCCGCGATCACTGCGTACGCGGGCAGCACGAGGGACGGCGTGGTGGCGTGGGTGCAGCACTGCGCGCTCGCCGTGCAGGTGGGGGCGGCCGAGGGCGCCGCGATCGGGGACGCCGTGGTGGCCGGGCGGCTCACGCCCTAACCGCAGGTGCGCACCATCGCCGGGGCGACCACCGCGGTGACGTCGACCGGCACCGGCTCGCCCGGGGCGACGTGGGTCGCCCTGAGCAGCTCGGGCGCGATCGTCAGGGTGGCGATGTCCAGGCGCTGCAGGTCCTGCAGCTCGCTCACGCAGCTGTGGGCCACGAACCGCAGCTGCACGGTGAGCCGGTCGTGCGGGCGGATGGTGGTCGGCAGGGCCGGGCGGGTGACGACCTGGATCACCGCGTCGCTGCCCTCGGGGGTCAGAGCCTGGGCCGGCAGCCGCACGCGCATGACGTCGTTGGTGTTGTTGGCCAGCTGCACCACCGGCCGGACGACGGTGCCGGTGAGCTGCGCCCGCAGCTGTGGCACCGCTCCCAGGGGTGGGCAGATCGACGCGGGGGGCCGACCGTCGTCCGGCAGCGTGACGGGCACGGCGTGCCGGGCGCCGTCCGCGGTGCGGACCGGCAGCGTGGTCGTGATCAGCCGGCCCGCCCGGCAGTCGACCGGGAGCCGCATCTGGACGCTCACCGACGTGCCGGGGCCGACCGACGTCCGCGCGCCGAGCACCGTGACGATCGCCTGGCGGGTGGCGCCCTGGTCGGTGTCGGACCGGGTGCGGTACGAGGCGATGACCTCGACGGGCAGCGGCCCCAGGTTGGTCACCATCACCTGCAGCTGGGCGCCGATGCCGATCGGCAGGGTGAACGGCTCGACCGCAGTGGCCTGGGCGGCCACGGTGACCACCGCTCGGTCGCTGCGCTCGGCGGCCTGATCGCTGCGATGGCGACTGACCCCGGCGCCGGCCAGGGCGCCCAGCACCAGTGCAGCGACGACGACCAGCCCCGCGCCGGGTCGGGCCCGCGTGCGGGTGGGTCGACCGGAGGTCGCGTCGAGGTCGGGCAGGGCGTCGAGGTCGACGACGTCGCCGACCGGTGGGGCCCCGACCGGGTCGGCGACCCCGTGGCCGCTCGCGTCCAGGACCTCGTAGCCCATCGCACCAGTCTCGCCCGATCCGCCCACCATCACCAGTGATCAGCGCGAACAGGCGCCAACGAGTGACACGCCCACCAGGACCCGGACGTCGCGGTGACCGTTTCGCGCGGGTAACGGTTCGGCGGGCACGGTACTCACCGTGACCAGCGGCCGGCCGCCGCCGTCGCTGCTGAGCACCCGGTCCAGTGTGACCGACTGGTCCTTGGCGCTGCGGTTGGTCAGCTGGAGGACCGGTCGCCCGAGCGAGCCCGTGACGGACGCGACGACGTCAGGTTCTGCGAGCCCCCGCAGACCGCCGCCCGCAGCGCGGTGCTGCCGAACGTACCGAGCTCGAGGGGTACGCCGTGGGTGCGGCCTCCCGCGGTGCGCACCTGCAGGATCGGGACCTCTACCAGCGTGGCGGCCCCGCAGTCCACCGCGAGCGTCGTTTTCACTGTGCCGCGCCAGCCGGGCGGGCCGGTCGCGGCACCGGTGCCGATCGACGCCACGAACAGTCCCGTCTGACTGGTGCCGGTGACCACCTGGATCGGTGCCTGGCCGTGGTCGGTCGCCTGCGGGGGGGTCACGATCGTCGCGGAGTCCGAGTCGGTCGAGATGTGGAGGTCGGTGCCCGAGACGTCTGCAGCGAGCGCTGCGCGATCGGCCCGCCGAGCGGTCCTCTCGTCGTTGGCGTGGAAGGCGACGCCGCTGAGGATGACACCCGCCAAGAGCGAGCCGATGACGACCTGCAGGGTGCGGCGCGCCGTCGACGAGGCCGCGGCCAGCAGGGGACCGGCCTCGGTGAGCCAGCGGCGCACCTGCGGGGCCAGGGCGGGCTTCTCGTCCGCCTGCGTCGCGCCGCCGTCGAGGGCCAGGACATCGACCTGCGGCGGCCGCGCGTCGTCCGGCAGGTAGGTGGCCCGGCCGCAGGAGTCGAGCATCTCGGTCCGCACCGCGCCCCCCGTCCAGCTCGTTCCCGAGGTGCGCCGCCGCACCCCGGACGCGACAGCGCCCCGCGCGAGGCGGAGCGCCATCGGCACGACCGCGGGCTACCAAGCGTGCTGTGCGTCGTCGCAGCGGGTCGAGCCCGCCACGAGCCGTCCACCAGTGGACTGCCCGCACGTGGGTACCTGGAGGGCCATGCTGGGTCGCCGGTCGCCCGGCGGCTCACCCCGTGTCTACTCCCCTTCGGCCGGAAAGGAAAGGGGTTTGACAGTTTCGGCAGCTCGGGGGTTTGCCTTGCGCGGATCCAGGGAGCAGACTCGACGAGCCGGTCCCTCGGGGCCGTGCGAGCGCGCCGGCTCATCCCCCCGAGCCGGAGCGCCAGATGACCCCCGTCGCCCCCCCGACGGGGGTCGTCCCGTCCATCGGTCCGTGCCCGCGCCCGGCCCCGTCGTCCACAGCAACCGCGACCATCCCACCGTCCACAGAACGGCGATCGGTCCTGGCGCTGGGCCACCGGAGGCCCGCAGGGTGCAGGGACGCGAGGCCGGACGCCACCGGGCGCCCGGCGCGTCGTCGCCGAGGAGCCCGTTGTGTCACAACTTCCACCGTCATCCGCCCGATCCGTCCTCGCCCGCACCGCCGACCCGCGGCTGGCCGACGACCTGCAGCGCCTCGCGGCGGCGGCGGGGGTGCCGCTCACCGTCCGGCCCGACCTGCCGGACGCTCGCGAGATCGAGGGCTGTCCGCTGCTCGTGGTCGGGGGCGACCTGGCTGCCGGCACCGCCCGCCAGCTGGCCCGTCGCGCGTCCCCCCGCCCCGAGCGCGTCCCCGTCCTGCTCGTCACGAACGACCTCGACGACGCGGACGTCTGGCAGCACGCCGTCGCGCTGGGCGCCGAGCAGGTGGTCGTGCTGCCCGACGGTCAGGACTGGCTCGTCGACCGGCTGGCCGCCACCGTCGAGCCGATGGGGGCGGCCCGGGTCGTCGCCGTGGTCGGTGGCTGCGGTGGTGCCGGCGCCAGCGTGCTCGCCGCGGCGCTCGCCGTGACCGCCGCCGACACCGGCCACCAGGTGCTGCTGGCCGACCTCGACCCGCTCGGGCCGGGCGCCGACCTGACCCTGGGCGTGGTCGACGTCCCCGGGTTGCGCTGGCCCGACCTGGCGGCGGCCCGGGGGCGCCTGCCCGGCGGCAGCGTCCGCGAGGCGCTGCCCCGCCTGGACGACCTCGCCGTCCTCACGTTCGGTCGCGGCCAGCCGGTCGACCTCGCTCCTCGGGTCGTCGACGCCGTGCTCGCGGCGGCGGTCCGCACCCATGACCTCGTCGTCCTCGACCTGCCCCGTTCGGGCGACCCCGCGGCGGTCGCGGCCCTGGCGCACGCGAGCGAGCTGCTCGTCGTCGTACCCGCCCGGCTGCGTGCCACCGCTGCGGCCGCGGCGCTGCTGACCGGGTGGGGCCAGCTGGCGCCGGCAACCCGGGCGGTGGTGCGGCGCTCGTCGCGCGACCCGCTCGCGGCCCACACCGTGGCGGATGCGCTGGGTCTGCGGTTGGCGCTGCAGATGCGCGACGACCCCGGCCTGGATCAGGCGCTGCGCCGCAGCCAGGCCCCCGGGCTGCGGGCGCGCAGCCCGCTGCGGCTGGCTGCCGAGCAGTGGCTGGCCCAGCGCGAGGTGCCCGGCCGGGCCGCGTGAGGAGCCTTCCCCCCGATCTGCTCGAGCGCGTCCGCACGGCTCTGGCGGAGGACCCCGGCCCGGTGACGCCCGGCCGGGTCGCGGCGGCGGTGCGCGAGGCGGGGGCGGTGCTGGGCGACGTCGGGCTGCTGGACGTCGTCGACGCCCTGCGCGCCGAGCTGGTCGGAGCCGGCCCGCTCGAGTCGCTGCTGGCCGGCCCCGAGGTCACCGACGTCCTGGTCAACGGGCCGCACGACGTCTGGGTCGACCGCGGGCAGGGTGTCGAGCGGGTGCGGATGGACCTCGGCGACGAGCCGGCGGTGCGCCGCCTCGCGGTGCGGCTGGCCGCCGTCGCCGGCCGCCGGCTCGACGACGCGGCGCCGTACGTCGACGCCCGGTTGCCCGGGGGCGTGCGGGTGCACGCCGTCCTGCCGCCCCTGGCCGAGGGCACGCTGATCAGCCTGCGGGTGCCGCACCGGCGCAGCCTGACGCTGGCCGACCTGGTGCACCGGGGATCGGTCCCGCCCGGCTGGGTCGCGCTGATCGAGCGCCTGGTGCGTCAGCGCGCTGCCATGCTGGTCAGTGGCGGCACGGGATCGGGCAAGACCACCGTGCTGGCGGCTCTGCTGGCGCTGGTGCCGACCAGCGAGCGGATCGTGGTGGTCGAGGACACAGCCGAGCTGCGCGTCGAGCACCCGCACGTGGTGCGGCTGCAGGCCAGGGCACCCAACGTCGAGGGCCGCGGTGCCGTCACGATGACCGACCTGGTGCGCCAGGCCCTGCGGATGCGACCCGACCGCCTGGTGGTGGGTGAGGTGCGTGGCGCCGAGGTGCGCGAGCTGCTCGCGGCCCTCAACACCGGCCACGAGGGCGGTTGCGGCACCTTGCACGCCAACGCGGCTGCCGACGTCCCCGCCCGGCTGGAGGCGCTGGGAGCGCTGGCCGGTCTGGATCGATCCGCGGTCCACGCCCAGGCGCGCGGCGCCGTCCAGGTCGTCCTGCACCTGCAACGACGCGCCGGCCACCGGCGGCTGATGGAGGTCGCGGTCGTCGACCCGACCGCATCGGGTCTCGTCGTGCTGCCCGCAGTGGTCGCCGACCCCACTGACCCGGCCGCACCCGGTACGCGCGGCGCCGGCTTCCCGGTGCTCGAGCGGCTCCTGGGGACGACGTGACGCTCTTCGCCGCACTGCTGCTCGCCGCCGCCGTGCTGGTCTGGCCGTCGGGCCGGTGGGTGCTGGCTCGCTCGCCGGCGCACCCGCGGCGCCCGGTGCGTGCGGTCCGGGCCCGGTCGCCGGCGGGCGCCGTCCCGGCGCAGGTGCTTCTGCAGGTGATCGAGGCGGTCGGCGCGCAGGTGCGCGCCGGTGCCCCACCCGGCCTCGCGTGGGATGCCGCCGTCGAGGTCGTCGAGGGTGCGGCGGACCGCCTGCCGCGCGGCCCCGGCGAGCCGGTCGCTGACGCGCTGCGACGCGCTGCGCCACGTGACCGGGTCGTGCTCGCGGTCGCGGCTGCCTGGTCGCTGGCCGAGGACGTCGGCGCGCCCCTGGCCGACGTCCTGGACCAGCTGGCGGTGGGACTGCGCAGTGATGCAGACGTCGACGGCGAGATCGAGGCCTCGCTGGCCGGGCCGCGCGCGACCGCCCGGTTGCTGGCTGCGCTGCCCGTGGCGGGGATAGCGATCGGTGAGCTGATCGGCGCCCACCCGGGGCAGGTGCTGGTCGCGACACCGGTCGGTCGGGTCTGCGCGGTGGCGGGCATGGCGCTCGGGGTGCTCGGCCAGCTGTGGTCGCGAC
>JACMOY010000180.1 GCA_014377795.1 Actinomycetota bacterium
CCCGGAGACCTCGCACGGCACGTACACCTCGGACAGGAAGTTCTTCTCGATCTTGATCGTGTCGACGCCTGAGCACGCCTCGCAGCGCCCGCCCTTGACGTTGAACGAGTACCGGCCCGGCAGGTACCCGCGCACCTTGGCCTCGGTGGTCTCGGCGAACAGCCGCCGGACGTGGTCCCAGACCCCGGTGTAGGTGGCCGGGTTGCTGCGGGGGGAGCGACCGACCGGGCCCTGGTCGACGTGGACGACCTTGTCGAGGTGCTCCAGGCCGGTGATCGTGCGGTGCCGGCCGGGCACGTGGCGGGCGCCGTTGAGCTTGTTGGCCATGACGTTGTACAGGATGTCGTTGACCAGGCTGGACTTGCCCGACCCCGAGACCCCGGTGACCGCGACGAAGCAGCCGACCGGGAACGAGACGTCGATGCCCTGCAGGTTGTGCTCGCGGGCACCGACCACGGTGATCTGCCGCTGCGGGTCGACGGCGCGGCGCTAGGCCGGCAGGGCGATCTCGCGCCGACGTGAGAGGTACTGGCCGGTCAGCGAGGTCGGGTGCTCGAGCAGGCCCTTCACCGAACCCGAGTGGACGACGTGCCCACCGTGCTCGCCGGCGCCGGGGCCGATGTCGACCACCCAGTCGGCCTGGGCGATCGTGTCCTCGTCGTGCTCGACGACGATCAGCGTGTTGCCGAGGTCGCGCAACCGGGTGAGCGTGCCGATCAGCCGGTGGTTGTCACGCTGGTGCAGGCCGATGCTCGGCTCGTCCAGCACGTACAGCACCCCGACCAGGCCGGAGCCGATCTGGGTGGCGAGGCGGATCCGCTGCGCCTCGCCGCCGGACAGGGTGCCCGAGGGGCGGTCCAGCGAGAGGTAGGTGAGCCCGACGTCCAGCAGGAACCCGAGCCGGGCCTGGATCTCCTTGAGCACCTGCTCGGCGATCTGCTTCTCGCGCGAGCTGAGCTCGAGGGTGGCGAGGAAGGCGGCGCACTCGGCGATCGGCTTGGCGCACACCGCCGAGATCGACAGCCCACCGAGCAGCACGGCGAGGGACTCGGGCTTGAGCCGGGCGCCCTGGCAGACCGGGCACGGCACCTCGCGCATGTAGCCCTCGTACCGCTCGCGGCTCCACTCCGAGTCGGTCTCGAGGTGGCGTCGCTGGACGAAGGGGACCACCCCTTCGAAGCCGCTGGAGTACGAGCGCTCGCGACCGAAGCGGTTCTTGTACCGGACGTGCACCTCGTAGTCCTGGCCGTGCAGCAGCGCCTCCTGCGCGCGCTGGGGCAGCGCCCGCCACGGCACGGTCATCGAGAAGCCGAGCTGCTCACCCAGTGCGGTCATCAGCCGCTGGAAGTAGTCGGCCGAGCCCTGGGTCCACGGGGCGATGGCGCCCTGCGCCAGGGTCAGCTCGTCGTCCGGCACCAGCAGCTCGGGGTCGACCTCGAGACGGGTGCCGAGCCCGGTGCACTCGGGGCAGGCGCCGAACGGGCTGTTGAACGAGAACGACCGCGGCTCGATCTCGTCGATGCTCAGCGGGTGGTCGTTGGGGCAGGCCATCTTCTCGCTGAACCGGCGCTCGCGGCCCGGGTCGCCCTCGGCTGCGTCGACCAGCTCGACGACGACGATGCCCCCGGCCAGGCCGAGCGCGGTCTCGACCGAGTCGGTCAGCCGCCGCTGGGCCGAGGGCTTGGCGACCAGCCGGTCGATCACGACGTCGATCGAGTGCTTGAGCTTCTTCTCCAGGGCCGGCGCCTGCGCCAGGCTGACGACCTCGCCGTCGACGCGGGCCCGGGAGAACCCCTTGGTCTGCAGGTCGCGGAACAGCTCGCCGTACTCGCCCTTGCGGGCGCGCACCACGGGCGCGAGCACCTGGAACCGGGTGCCCTCGGGCAGCTCGAGCAGCCGGTCGACGATCTGCTGCGGGGTCTGGCGCGCGACCGGCTCACCGCAGACCGGGCAGTGCGGCCGGCCGGCCCGCGCGTACAGCAGCCGCAGGTAGTCGTAGACCTCGGTGATCGTGCCGACCGTCGACCGGGGGTTGCGCGAGGTGGACTTCTGGTCGATCGAGACCGCCGGCGACAGGCCCTCGATGAAGTCGACGTCCGGCTTGTCCATCTGGCCGAGGAACTGGCGCGCGTACGCCGACAACGACTCGACGTACCGGCGCTGGCCCTCGGCGAAGATCGTGTCGAACGCCAGCGAGGACTTGCCCGACCCCGAGAGCCCCGTGAACACGATGAGCGCGTCACGGGGCAGGTCCAGCGAGACGTCCTTGAGGTTGTGCTCGCGCGCGCCACGCACGATCAGCTGGTCGGCCACGATGCAGGTCGCTCCTGGGTGAATGTCGGGTGCTGGGAGCGGGTGTGGGGGGCCCGCCGATGGTGATGTCCATGCTAGGTGCCGCCACCGACAGCGCCGGTCGCCGCTGTCGGGGATCGCGCCACCGGCGGGGGGTAGGTTCGCTTCGTGGCCAGCCGGATCGAGGACTACGCCGTGCTCGGTGACCTCTCGACCGCTGCCCTGGTCGGTATCGACGGCTCGGTGGACTGGTTGTGCCTGCCGCGGTTCGACTCCCCGGCGTGCTTCGCGGCGCTGCTGGGCACCCCCGACCACGGCCGGTGGCTGCTCGCGCCCGAGGGCGAGTACACGGTCAGCCGCCGGTACGTCGGTGACACGTTCGTGCTGGAGTCGACCTACACGACGGCGGACGGCGTCGTCCGGGTCGTCGACGCGATGCCGACCGGGGACGGCCGCGCCGACCTGCTGCGCGAGGTGCGGGGACTGGCCGGCAGCGTGCGGATGCGGCACGAGTGGGTGGTGCGGCTGGGGTACGGCAAGGTGCGGCCGTGGGTGCACCGGGTGGTCGACCACCACGGCTGCCCCGGGTTGCACGCCGTGGCCGGCCCCGACCTGCTGGTGCTGCGCGGCAGCCGGCTGCCCAACGCCGTCGAGGGCCGGCACCAGGACGTGTTCGACGTCGGCGAGGGCGAGCTGCTGCTCTGGTCGACGACCTGGTTCCCGTCCTGGCACCGCGTGCCCCACCCACTGCACGCGGGCGAGCGGCTGGGGTCGACCACGCAGTCGTGGCAGAGGTGGGCGGCGATGACAACGCACGAGGGCGACTACCACGAGGCGCTGGTCCGCTCGTTGCTCGTCCTGCGGGTGCTCACCCACGCCGAGACCGGCGGGATCGTCGCCGCGGTGACCACCTCGCTGCCCGAGGACTTCGGCGGCAGCCGCAACTGGGACTACCGGTACTGCTGGTTGCGCGACGCCGCGCTGACGCTGCAGGGGCTGATCGCAGCGGGCTTCCGCGACGAGGCGCAGGCCTGGCAGCGGTGGCTGCTGCGAGCGGTGGCCGGTGACCCCGAGGACCTGCAGATCATGTACGGCGTCGACGGTGGCCGCGACCTGCCCGAGCGCGAGCTCACCCACCTGCCCGGGTACGAGGGATCGCTGCCGGTGCGGGTCGGCAACGGCGCCGTCGACCAGCGCCAGACCGATGTGCTCGGTGAGGTGATGATCGCCCTCGAGGACGCCCGGGACGCAGGGCTGGACGGCGACGGCATCGCCTGGCCGTTGCAGCAGACCTTGATCGACGAGCTGGCGGCGCACTGGGACCAGCCCGACAACGGCATCTGGGAGGTGCGGGGTGAGCCCCGGCACTTCACCCATTCGCGGGTCATGGTGTGGGCGGCGTTCGTCCGGGCCGTCCGCGCCGTCGAGCGGCACCGGCTGCCCGGTCCGGTCGAGCGCTGGCGCGAGCTGCGCGACGAGGTGCACGCCGAGGTCCTCGCCCGCGGTTGGGACGCCGAGCGGGGCACCTTCGTGCAGTACTACGGGTCGAACCAGGTGGACGCCGCGCTGCTGCAGATCCCGATCTGCGGTTTCCTGCCGTACGACGACCCGCGGGTGGTGAGCACCGTCGCCACCATCCAGCGCGAGCTGTCCCGCGACGGGTTGCTCCTGCGGTACCGCACCGAGGCCGGCGTGGACGGGTTGCCGCCGGGCGAGCACCCGTTCCTGGCCTGCTCGTTCTGGTTGGCGCAGGTGCACGCCGAGAGCGGCCGCGTCGAGGAGTCGGCGGCCCTGCTCGACCGGCTGACCCGGCTCGGCGGCCCCCTGGGGCTGCTCGCGGAGGAGTACGATCCGGTCTCGGGGCGGATGGCCGGCAACTACCCGCAGGCCTTCAGCCACCTCGCCCTGGTCAGCGCCGTCCTGGCGCACCGCCGGGCTCGCGCTGGACGGTGGGCCCGCGCCGGCGTCGCCTACGCTCGCGGCCATGAGCACCTACACCGGCGCCGTGACCCCCGGCGGCCCCAGCGACGTCCGCGAGCTGCCGGGTCTGGTCATCCGCAAGGCGAGCGTCGGCCCGCAGGACAACAACGCGTACCTGCTGACCTGCCGGGCCACCGGCTGCCAGCTGCTGGTCGACGCGGCGGACGACGCCACCCGGCTGGCCGCGTTGGTCGCCGAGGGCTCCGGCGAGCTCGACGTGATCGTCACGACCCACCAGCACTGGGACCACCACCGCGCGCTGGCCACGATGGTCGAGCACACCGGGGCGCGCACCGCGGCCGGGGCTGCCGACGCCGACGCCCTACCCGTGCCGGTCGGCCAGCTGCTCGAGCACGGTGACCAGGTGACGTTCGGCGACATCACCCTCGACGTCGTCCACCTGCGCGGCCACACCCCCGGCTCGGTGGCGCTGGTCTACCGCGACCCCGCCGGGCACCCGCACGTGTTCACCGGGGACTCGCTGTTCCCCGGGGGCGTCGGCAACACGCAGTCCGACGCTGGCCGGTTCGCCTCTCTCGTCGACGACGTCGAGCACCGACTCTTCGACGTCCTGCCGGATGACACGTGGGTCTACCCGGGCCACGGCGCGGACACGACGATCGGCGCCGAGCGCCCGAGCCTTGCGACCTGGCGCGCCCGGGGTTGGTGACGTAGGCGCGCCAGCCCTGACGACACGTCGTCGTCACGGGCGGGCACTACAGTTCGCGCCGTGCACCTCACGCCGCACGAGCAGGAGCGACTGCTCATCTCCTACGCCGCCGAGCTGGCCCACCGCCGCCGCGCCCGTGGCCTGCGCCTGAACAGCCCCGAGGCCATCGCCGTGCTGACGTCGTTCGTCCTCGAGGGCGCCCGCGACGGCCGCAGCGTGGTCGACCTGATGGAGTCCGGGCGCGCGGTGCTGGGCCGCGAGGACGTGATGGACGGTGTCCCCGAGCTGGTGGACGAGGTGCAGGTCGAGGCGACGTTCCCCGACGGCACCAAGCTGGTCACGATCCACCGGCCGATCCCGTGACGACCGGCGGGATGACGCCGGGTGAGGTGATCGTGGGCATCGACCCGGTCGAGCTGAACCCCGGCCGGCCGGTCACGGTGCTGCGCGTCGTCAACACCGGTGACCGCCCGATCCAGGTCGGCAGCCACTTCCACCTCGCCGACGCCAACGACGCCCTGCAGCTGGATCGCACTGCGGCGCAGGGCCAGCGGCTCAACGTGCCCGCCGGCACCGCCGTCCGGTTCGAACCGGGAGTCGAGCAGGACGTCGAGCTGGTGCCGCTGGGCGGAGCCGCGCTGGTCCCCGGCCTGCGGATCCGCCAGTGACCTCCATCGACCGCACGCGGTACGCCCTGCTGTACGGCCCCACCACGGGCGACCGGGTGCGCCTGGCTGTCACCAGCCTGCTGATCGAGGTCGAGGCGGACCTCAGCCGGGGCCCGCAGGGCGCGGGGGACGAGGTCGTCTTCGGCGGCGGCAAGGTGATCCGCGAGTCGATGGGCCAGTCACGCGCCACCCGCGCGGACGGCGCACCCGACCTGGTCATCACCGGTGCCCTGATCCTCGACCACTGGGGCGTCGTCAAGGCGGACATCGGCGTGCGCGACGGGCGGATCGTCGGGATCGGCAAGGCCGGCAACCCGGACACGATGAGCGGCGTCGACCCCGCGCTGGTGATCGGGCCGTCGACCGAGGTGCTGGCCGGCAACGGCAAGATCCTGACCGCGGGCACGGTCGACACCCACGTGCATTTGATCGCCCCGCAGCAGCTGGCCGAGGCCCTCGGGGTCGGGACGACCACGATCGTCGCGGGTGGCACCGGCCCCGTCGAGGGCACCAAGGCCACGACCGTCACCCCGGGATCGTGGAACCTGGCGCGGATGCTCGAGGCCCTGGACGACTTCCCGGTCAACGTCGCGCTGCTCGGCAAGGGCAACACCGTCTCGGGCGAGGCGCTGTGGGAGCAGCTGCGCGGCGGTGCCAGCGGCTTCAAGCTGCACGAGGACTGGGGGACGACGCCCGCGGCGATCGACGCCTGCCTCACGGTGGCCGACGCGTCCGGCGTCCAGGTGGCGCTGCACTCGGACACCCTGAACGAGGCCGGTTACGTCGAGTCGACCCTGGCGGCGATCCGCGGTCGCAGCATCCACGCGTTCCACACCGAGGGCGCCGGCGGCGGGCACGCCCCCGACATCATCACCGTCGCCTCGCACCCGAACGTGCTGCCGAGCTCGACCAACCCGACCCGGCCGCACACGGTGAACACCCTCGACGAGCACCTGGACATGCTCATCGTCTGCCACCACCTGAACCCCGCGCTGCCCGAGGACCTCGCGTTCGCCGAGAGCCGGATCCGGCCGTCGACGATCGCCGCCGAAGACATCCTGCACGACCTGGGCGCGATCTCGATGATCGGCTCGGACAGCCAGGCCATGGGCCGCATCGGCGAGGTGGTGCTGCGCACCTGGCAGACCGCGCACGTGATGAAGCAGCGGCGCGGCTCGCTGCCCGGGGACGGCGCGGCCGACAACCTGCGCGCCCGGCGCTACGTCGCCAAGTACACGATCTGCCCGGCGATCGCGCACGGCCTGGACGGCGAGGTCGGGTCGGTCGAGGTCGGCAAGCTCGCCGACCTGGTGCTGTGGGAGCCGCGCTACTTCGGCGTGCGACCCTCGACCGTCCTCAAGGGCGGGCTGGTCGCCTGGGCCCAGATGGGGGACGCCAACGCGTCGATCCCGACGCCGCAACCCGTTCTGCCACGGCCGATGTGGGGTGCCCAGCCCACCGTGGCGTCGGCGACCAGCGTCCACTTCGTCGCTGAAGCCGCCGTTGACGACCGGCTGGCCGACCGCCTCGCCGTCCGGCGGCGGCTGGTGCCCGTGCGCAACACGCGCCAGCGCGGCAAGACCGACCTGCCGCTGAACGACGCCACCCCCGACATCGTCGTCGACCCCCGCACCTTCGCGGTGCGCATCGACGGCGACCTGGTCGAGCCCGCCCCCGCCGAGGTGCTGCCGATGGCGCAGCGCTACTTCCTCTACTGATCGCGATGAACCCCGACCTGCTGCTGCTCGCCGATGGGCGGTTCCCTGCCG
>JACMOY010000181.1 GCA_014377795.1 Actinomycetota bacterium
TTCCCGACGATCGTGGCGTCGATCTCGAGCCGGCTGCTCGCCCTGCCGGCCGCGTCCGTCGTCCACACCGGGCACGGCGACGACACGACGATCGGAGCCGAGGCGCCGCACCTGCAGGAGTGGCTCGACCGCGGCCACTGACTCCCGGGTGATCGGCAGTCGGTCTTGGGCGGGTCAGCGGCAGGTCCCGCGACGAGGTCGAGCCTCCCGGGACGGCGGGCCGCGGGAGGCGCGACCTCACCCGCGGAACGTGGTCATCTCCGGCGCGGCGTTAGAGCGTCGGGACGACGAGGGCGGTGGCGATGGCGGCGACGCCCTCACCGCGGCCGGTGAGCCCGAGCCCGTCGGTCGTCGTCCCTGACACCGACACCGGCGCGCCGCACGCGGCGGACAAGGCCTGCTGCGCCTCCGCACGGCGTGGCCCGATCACCGGCCGGTTGCCGATCACCTGGACGGCGACGTTGCCGATCTCGAACCCGGCGGCGCGCACCCG
Source organism: Actinomycetota bacterium (assembly GCA_014377795.1). Lineage (GTDB taxonomy): Bacteria > Actinomycetota > Actinomycetes > Actinomycetales > Angustibacteraceae > JACMOY01. The sequence goes on from JACMOY010000181.1 coordinate 494, forward strand.
GGCCGCCGCCTCGGCGAGCAGCACGACACCGCCGGCGCCGGCCCACTGCGGCTGCGCCGTCCCGAAGTGCTGGCCGAGGTCGCCGAGGCCCGCGGCCGAGAACAGCGCGTCGCAGCAGGCGTGGGCGGCGACGTCCCCGTCGGAGTGCCCGGCCAGCCCGTCGCCGTCAAAGAGCAGCCCGGCCACCCACAGCTCGCGGCCCTGCCCGAACGCGTGGACGTCGGTGCCCACACCCACCCGCGGAACGCTCACTGCAGCAGCCGTTCGGCGTGCGCGAGGTCGGCCGGCGTCGTGATCTTCAGCGCGAGGGGGTCGCCCGGGACGACGAGCACGCGGGTGCCGAGCGCCTCGACCAGGCCCGCGTCGTCGGTGTGGGCTCCGGTGGGCGGCTGGGCGTGGGCTCGCTGCAGCGTCGCGCGGTCGAAGCCCTGCGGCGTCTGGACGGCGCGCAGCGACGCGCGGTCGAGGGTGTGCACGACGGCGCCGGACGCGTCGACCTGCTTGATCGTGTCGGTCACCGCGAGGCCAGGGACGACGGCGGGGTTGCCCTCGCACACGGCCTGGACGACGGCGAGCACGAGCGTCGGGGGCGCGAGGGCGCGGGCGGCGTCGTGCACGAGCACCACGTCGACCTCGGCGGGCAGGGCGGCGAGGCCGGCGGCGACCGAGTCCACCCGTGAGGCCCCGCCGACCACCACGTGGGCCCGCGGCAGCAGCCGCTGCGCCTGCTCGACCCAGTCGGCGGGTACGACCGCGACGAGGGTGTCGACCACGCCGCCGGCCATCAGCCGCCGGGCGGCGTGCACGACCAGTGGCTCACCGGCCAGGTCGACGAACGCCTTGGGCCGGGTGGACGCCAGCCGGCTGCCCGACCCGGCGGCGACGAGGATCGCGGCGACGCTCACGCGGGGCGGCTCGCCCGGCCGGCAGGCACCGGCCGGGGGCCCGGCGACGGTGACGCAGCCGGGTGGGCGAACACCATCCGGCCGTTGGCGGTGGTCAGCACGCTCGTCACGGTGACGGCGACCTCGCCGCCCACCTGCTCGCGGGCCCGCTCGGCGACGACCATCGTGCCGTCGTCCAGGTAGCCGACCGCCTGGCCGGGCTCCTTGCCGGCCTTGAGCAGCAGCACGCGGACGACGTCGCCGGCGGTCACCGGCGGACGCAGCGACAGCGCGAGGGCGTGCAGGTTCATCACCTGCACCCCGGCGAGCGCGGCGGCCTTGGCCAGGTTGGTGTCCAGGGTGAGCAGCGCGGCGCCACGGTCGAGGCACATGCGCACGAGCTTGGCGTCGACGTCCGGCACCTCGCGGGCGCCATCGGGGATCACCTCGACGTCGACCCCGCGCTGACGGCGCAGCGCCCCGAGCGCCTCGAGGCCGCGCCGACCACGGGCCCGCCGGACGTCGTCACCGGCGTCGGCGAGGCCCTGCAGCTCGTCGATGACCGGCTGCGGCAGCAGGAACGTGCCGTGCAGGAAGCCGGCCGAGACGACATCGACGACCCGCCCGTCGATCGCGACCGAGGTGTCGAGCACCCGGGCCAGGGCCGACGGGGCGGGGCTGGTGCCGGCCAAGCCGGTCTGGGCACCGAACATGCTCAGCAGCGCGTGCCGACGTACCAGCCCCAGGCGGTAGCCCAGCAGGGCGACCGTGACCACGACGAAGACGAACAGGGGCAGGACGACGACCTGCGGGCCCACCAGCAGCAGCGGCCACGAGACGCCACCGGCGATCACGACGCCCAGTGCCGCGCCGATCATCGCGCCCAGCACCTGCTCGGCCGAGCGCTCGCGCATACCGGCCTCGGTGGACTCGACGGTGCGCACCGTGACCCGGGCGACGACCCCGCCGAGGACGTACCCCACCGCGGCGCCCAGCAGCACGCCCGTGCCGGCGGTGTCGAGCGGGCCGACGGCGACCGCAGACGCGTCCAGCATCCCCGCGACCTCGTAGCCGACGCCGGCGAAGAACACGACGACGCACAGCCGCAGGGCCTCGATCACCCCGGACGGCAGGCGTGACTCGCGCGGGCTCATGACGACGTCATCGGCTGACCGGGCCTGCAACAGAAGCCGGACGGCTCAGGAAGCCAGGACCTCGTCGAGGATCGCCTCGGCCTTGATCTCGTTCGTGTGCTCGGCCAGCGCCAGCTCGCTCACCAGGATCTGGCGGGCCTTGGCCAGCATCCGCTTCTCGCCGGCGGACAGCCCACGGTCCTTCTCGCGGCGCCACAGGTCGCGGACGACCTCGGCCACCTTGATGACGTCGCCGGAGGCGAGCTTCTCGAGGTTGGCCTTGTAGCGGCGGGACCAGTTGGTGGGCTCCTCGGTGTGCGGCATGCGCAGCACCTCGAAGACGCGGTCCAGGCCCTCTTGGCCGACGACGTCGCGGACGCCGACCAGGTCGCAGTTCTCGGCAGGCACCTCGATCGTCAGGTCGCCCTGGGCGACCTTCAGGACGAGGTAGATCTTGTCCTCGCCCTTGATGGTGCGGGTCTTCATCTCTTCGATCAGTGCAGCACCGTGGTGCGGGTACACGACCGTCTCGCCGACCTTGAAAACCATGTGGAGTGATCCCCTTTCGCGGCTCTCAGGATAGCACGGCCGGGACGTCGGGCAGAAGGGCCGAGGACGACGTTTGTGCAGGTCAGCGGCCCTGCCGAGGGCAGAACCGGACACGTCTGGGGCTTGACACCACGACTGGCGCCGTGCTGCGCGGCGCCTGGCGTGGGGACGGTGGTGGGTGCGCCGCTAGGGTGAACCTGCCTGGTCGTCACCCCGCTCGAGGAGGTTCGTCGTGCTGCGCCCCACCCGCCGCCCGGCCGCACTGATGCTGGCCGCAGCCGCACTGGTCGGCGTGCTCGCCGGCTGCGGCCTGTCGCCCATCCAGACGACCATCGCGTACGACCCCTCCGACGGGGTGAGCGCCAGTGTCGGTGACGTCCAGGTGCGCAACCTGCTCGTGGTCGGGTCCAGCGCCGACGCGCCCGGGATCGTCAGCGGGGTCCTGCTCAACGGCGGCACCGCCGCGGTGACCGTCACGCTCGCCAGCGGCACCAGCGCGCCGGTGCCGGTCGACGTCCCCGCCGGTGGCAGCGTGCAGCTGGGGGCGACGGGCGCCGACCCGACAGCGACCACCGCCCCCGGAACCCCTGGCAGCGCGGTCGTCCAGCTGTCCGCGGTGGGTGCGCCCGCAGGCGCCGTCATCGCGGTCACCCTCACGTCGGCCGGCGGCGGGACGACGACCGTGCAGGTGCCGGTCGTGCCCCCGACCAACGAGTACGCCTCGCTCACGCCGTCCGCGGCGCCGCCGTCCGAGGGCCCGACCGTGGGGCAGAGCCCGGCGCCGGCCGAGAGCCCGACCGTGACGCCACCCGCACCGGTTACGCCGACCCCGACCGCCGGCTGAGGCTCACGCCTCCAGCTTGTAGCCCAGCCCCCGCACGGTCACCAGCAGCGTCGGGTTGCCGGGGTCGGGCTCGATCTTGGCGCGCAGCCGCTTGACGTGGACGTCGAGGGTCTTGGTGTCGCCGACGTAGTCGCTGCCCCAGACGCGGTCGATGAGCTGCATGCGGGTGAGGACCCGGCCGGTGTTGCGCAGCAGCAGCTCGAGCAGCTCGAACTCCTTCAGCGGCAACGGCACGTGCCGGCCCCCGACCGTGACGACGTGTCGGTCGACGTCCATCCGCACCATCCCGGCCTCCAGGGTGGGCGGTATCAGCTCACCGCTGTCCGAGCCCCGGCGCAGCACCGCCTTGATCCGGGCCAGCAGCTCGCGGCTGGAGTACGGCTTGGTGACGTAGTCGTCCGCCCCGATCTCCAGGCCCACGACCTTGTCGATCTCGCCGTCCTTGGCCGTCAGCATGATCACCGGGACGCTGCTGCGCAGCCGCAGCTGGCGACAGACCTCGGTGCCCGAGAGCCCGGGCAGCATCAGGTCGAGCAGCACCAGGTCGGCGCCGAGCCGGTCGAAGTCGTCCAGCGCGTCAGGCCCGGTGGCCGCGACGCTGACCTCGTACCCCTCCTTGCGCAGCAGGTAGGACAGCGGGTCGCTGAACGACTCCTCGTCCTCGACCACCAGGATGCGGGTCATCCGCGGGCCTCCTCTGGTGCGGGCGCCGACCGGGCGCCCTGCGGACGGGGCACGACGGTGCGGCGCACGACCTCCTCGGGCCGGACGACGTCGGTGGGCTGAGCGGGGGTGACGACCAGGTCGGGGTCGACGGCCAGGGCGCTGGCGGCGTCCGGCAGGCGCATGGTGAACGTGGCCCCCTGGCCGGGCTGGCTCCAGACCGTGACCTCGCCGCCGTGGTTGGCGCACACGTGCTTGACGATCGCGAGGCCGAGGCCGGTGCCGCCGGTGCTGCGCGAGCGGGCCGGGTCGACCCGGTAGAACCGCTCGAAGATGCGCACCTGGTCGTCCTCGGCGATGCCGACGCCCTGGTCGGTGACGCTGATCTCGACCAGCCCGTGGTGGCGGTTGACGGCGATAGCCACCCGCGTGCTGCCGGGCGAGTAGGCGACCGCGTTGTCGACCAGGTTGCGCACCGCGGTCATCAGCAGGTTGGCGTCGCCGTAGACCTTGGCCTGCGACTCGCCGACCACGACCAGGTCGATGTCCTTGACGCCGGCGACCAGCCGGCAGCGGTCGACCGCCTCGCCGACGACCGCGTCGATCGTCACCATCTCGGGCTGGTGCAGCACGTCGGCCACCTGCAGCCGCGGCAGGTCGACGATCTCTTGCACCAGGCGGGTCAGGCGCACCGACTCGACCTGCATGCGACTGGCGAACCGGCGTACGGCCTCGGGGTCGTCGCTGGCGTCCAGCACCGCCTCGGCGAGCAGCGAGATGCCGCCCACCGGGGTCTTCAGCTCGTGGCTGACGTTGGCCACGAAGTCGCGGCGCACCTCATCGACCCGGCGGGTCTCGGTGAGGTCGTCGACCAGCAGCAGCACGTGGTCGGTGCCCAGCGGGGCCACTCGCGCCCGGACCACCAGCTGGCCCCGGCCCAGCGGCCCGCGGGCCAGCTCGAGCTCGCTCTCGCGGATCACGCCGTCGCGGCGCACCAGACGGGCCAGGTGACGCAGCTCTGGGTGGGTCAGCTCCTTGCCGGCCGCGATGCCGTACGCGTACGCCGCGGCGCTGGCCTTGACCACGGCGTCGTCGCGGTCGACGACGACGGCGCTGGACCGAAGGACGGCGAGCACGTCGGCCACGCCCGGCGGCAGGACCGCCGGCTCGTTGCGCGCGGTGACCCGGGGCGCGGGGCGACGCCAGACGACCGCGACACCGCCGCCGAGCAGCAGGCCCACAGCACCGCCGACCGTCGCTGCTGCCGAGACATCCACGTGACCCAGCGTACGCAGCCGCGCACCGCCAGATGGTCGGTTGGCGCGCCACTGCGGGCGCTTCAGCCGATGTTCACCTGCGGTCTGGCGCGCGTTCATACCGCGCTGTCAGCCTGGGCGCGCCATCATGGGCCGTCCCCTGCCCGCATCCGACCCCGAGAGGACCCGGCCCGCTCATGCGCGACGCCTTCCACGAGGAGCTCGACCACACTTCCGACCAGCTGGTCGAGATGACCCGGCTGGCCGGCTCGGCGATGGCCCGCGCGACCACCGCCCTGCTGGACGCCGACATCGGTCTGGCCGAGAGCGTCATCGCCGCCGACGAGCAGATCGACGCCCTGCAGCGCGAGCTCGACGACACCTCGATCATGCTGCTGGCCCAGCAGCAGCCGGTCGCCACCGACCTGCGGATCATCGTCACCGGCATGCGGATGAGCGCGGACCTGGAGCGGATGGGCGACCTCGCCCGCCACGTCGCCAAGGTGGCCCGCCGGCGCTACCCCGACTCGGCCGTCCCGCCGGTGCTGCGCGCCACGATCCTCGAGATGGGCCAGGTGGCCGAGCGGATCGTGGCCAAGGCCGGCAGCGTCATCGCGAGCAAGGACCTGCACACCGCGGTCGAGCTCGAGCAGGACGACGACGAGATGGACCGCCTGCACCGTCAGGTGTTCGCGATGCTGCTCAGCGAGGACTGGGACTACGGGATGGAGGCGGCGATCGACATCACGCTGATCGGCCGCTACTACGAGCGCTTCGCCGACCACGCCGTCTCGGTGGCCCGCCGCGTCGTCTACCTGGTCACCGGCGAGTGGCACGAGTCCTACACCCCCATCGTCCGCGTCCCCTGACCTCCCCCCCCCAACCCGGGCACTTGCTGCGCTCAGTGACGCTGGGCCCGAAGGGGCCGCGGCAAGTAGTGCAGCAAGTGCCGAAAAGGGGGGCGGGCTAGCGGCCCTGGTTGGCGACGGCGGCGATCGCGTCGGCCGCCGCGTCGGCGTCCAGGTACTCGCCGCCGGGCTCGGTGGGACGCAGCACGGCGTCCAGCCGGTAGACCAGCGGGATGCCGGTGGGGATGTTCAGCCCGGCGATCGCGCTGTCGTCGATGCCGTCCAGGTGCTTGACCAGCGCACGCAGCGAGTTGCCGTGCGCGGCCACCAGCACCGTGCGGCCCTCGCGCAGGTCGGGGACGATCGAGGTCTGCCAGTACGGCAGCAGCCGGGTGACGACGTCGGCTAGGCACTCGGTGCGCGGGGCGGCGAGGCCCAGGTCGGCGTACCGGGGGTCGGCGGACTGCGAGAACTCGCTGTCGTCGTCCAGCGGCGGGGGCGGGACGTCGTACGAGCGGCGCCAGAGCGTGAACTGCTCGTCGCCGAACTCGGCCAGGGTCTGCTTCTTGTCCTTGCCCTGCAGGGCGCCGTAGTGGCGCTCGTTCAACCGCCAGCTGCGGCGCACCGGGATCCAGTGCCGGTCGGCCTCGTCCAGCGCCAGGTGCGCGGTGGTGATGGCCCGGCGCAGCAGCGAGGTGTGGACGACGTCGGGCAGCACCCCGGCGTCGCGGATCAGCGTGCCGCCGCGCACCGCCTCGGACCGGCCCTTGTCGCTCAGTGCGACGTCGACCCAACCGGTGAACAGGTTCTGGGCGTTCCACTCGCTCTCGCCGTGGCGCAGCAGGACGAGGGTGTGCGCGGCGTCGCTCATGCGCCCAACCCTAATCCTCGAGCAGGTGCCGGAAGGCGTCCAGGTTGCGCGTCGACTCACCGCGCGAGACACGCCAGGCCCACTCCTTGCGCATCGAGGTGAGGAACCCCATCGCCAGCAGGGTGTCGAACGCCGAGTCGCTGGCGTCCAGCACGGCGCCGAGCAGGGCGTCGACAGCGTCCGAGGTCACGGCCGCGACGGGCAGCCGGCCAACGACGAAGACGTCCCCGTCGCGGTCGATCGCGTAAGCCACCCCCTGCAGACGGGCGTTGCGCCGCAGCAGCCAGGCGTGCACGCGATCGGCGTTCTCGTCCGGCCGCCGGATCACGAACGCGGACGCCGACAGCGAGTGGTCGCCGACCAGCAGCGACACGGCCGTGCGCAGCTTGTGGTCGCCGGGCAGCGCGGCGATCACCTCGCCGGGCCGCGTGCCGTCCTCGTGCTCGATCCCGGCCGCGTCGAGCACCGAGCGCACCTGTGCGGTCAGGTCGTCTCGCGAGCCGGTCACCGCACGGGTTGCAGGTCGAGCGCCGAGCGCACGACCAGGTCGTCGGACGGCGGCTGCCGCGCCTGGTCGTAGACGTCGAGCAGGCGGTCGACCGTGTGGTCCCAGCCGTACCGGCCGGCGTGGGCAACCGCACCCGCGGCGAGTCGGGCCCGCCGGGCCGGGTCGTCGAGCAGGTCGCCGATGACCTGGGCCCAGCGGCGCGGGTCGTGGCCGTCGACGAGCACCCCGCTGACGTCGTCCGCCACGGCCTCGCGCAGCCCGCCGACGTCCGCGGCGACGACGGGCGCGCCGCAGGCCTGGGCCTCGACGGCGACCAGGCCGAACGACTCGTTGTACGACGGCACCGTGACGACGTCGGCGCTGCGGTACCAGCGCACCAGCGCGTCACCGCCCACCGGCCGCTCGAACCGCACCACGTCGTCGGCGCCGAGCTCGGCGGCCAGGCGCACCAACGACTCGGGCTCGCGCAGGCCCGACCCGCTGGGCCCGCCGACGATCGGCACCACCAGGTGCCGACGCAGCCCGGGCCGGACGGCGAGCAGGTGGGCGACCGCTCGTACCAGGACGTCCGGCGCCTTGAGCGGCTGGATCCGGCCGACGAACAGCAGCACCACGGCGTCGGGCGCGATTCCGAGCGCGGCTCGACCGGCCGCCCGCTGGCTGGCGTCGCCGGGGGTGAACCGGTCCAGGTCGACGCCGGGTGGCACGATCGCGACCCGGCCGGGGTCCGCTCCGTACAGGTCGATCAGCTGGCAGGCCTCGTCGGCGGTGTTGGCCACCAGCCGGTCGGCGGCCTCGACCACCTGGGCCTCGCCGATCTCGCGACTGGCGGGCTCGGGCATGTCTCCGTCGGCCAGCGCCAGGTTCTTCACCCGCGCCATGGTGTGCATCGAGTGCACGAGCGGCACCTGCCACCGGTCGGCGGCGAGGTAGCCCACCTGGCCGCTGAGCCAGTAGTGCGAGTGCACGAGGTCGTACCAACCCGGCGGCCGCGCCGCCTCGGCGCGCATGACACCGGCGGCGAACGCGCACAGCTGACCGGGCAGGTCCTCTTTGCCCAGGCCCTCGTACGGCCCTGCGGCCACGTGCCGGACGACGACGCCGTCGTCCAGCTGCACGCGCGGTTCGGCGGTGCTGCTCGTCGCCCGGGTGAACACGTCGACCTCGACCCCGCGCTGCGCGAGGCGGCGGGCGGTCTCGACGACGTACACGTTCAGCCCACCGGCGTCGCCGGTGCCGGGCTGCTCGAGGGGTGAGGTGTGCACGGCAAGCATGGCCACTCGGCGCGGCAGCACCATCAGCGGCTCCCTCTGCTCGACCAGACGCTTCCCCCTGCCCAACACTGCCGCACCGGCCCGTGTTCCGCCGCGGTGTCGGCGCGGTCAGCGCGGGGGCAGCAGCCCGGCCCGGCTCAGGGCCTCGCGCAGCGCCGTGCCGGTGGGGTCGCCGGCGCGGTAGAGCACGACCGGCTGGCCGAGCGGTGCGGGAACGGTGACGGTCACCGGCAGCGGCGGCTCTGTCGCGTCGGGCCCCCTGGCCGGGGGCGGCGGGACGTCGGCGGGCGGGGCGGGCACCGGCTTGTCGCCGGTGCGGGTCGGCTGCGGAGTGGCGACGGCCTCGGGCGGGCCGGCGTACGTGCGCCCGGTGAACAGCTCGACCCAGCGGCCGGCCGGCAGCACGGCGCGCACCTCGCGCTGATCCTCGTGCACGACCGGCACGACGAGCAGCGCGGACCCGAA
>JACMOY010000016.1 GCA_014377795.1 Actinomycetota bacterium
GGCCCCCGTGCCCGGCCCCGCGTGCGCCCTGTCCCCCCGCCGAGCCCTGGGACGTCGGGCAGCTCGTCGCCCTGCACGCCAGCGACGACGGCCTGCGGCTGGCGGCGGCCGTCGTCGGGGCCGTGAACGACGGCCGCGCCCTGGCCGGCCCGGACGTCCTCGACGGCTACGAGGTGCTGGCCGACGACGACCTGCGCGTCGCGGTGACCTACGAGGCCCACGTGCCGCCGTGGGTGCGTCGACGCCTGGCCGACCGGCTGCCGGACGCCGGCCCAGCCGTGACGCTCAGCGTCGGCTGGTTGCCCACTGACGTCATCCGGCTGGAGTCCGAGCAGCCGCTGTTCGCCTTCCAGCGCTCGCGCGAGCTGGTGCGGCCGAGCGTGCGCGCCACCGCACGGGTGCTGGCCGGGCTGACGGACGGCGTGGTCACCGACGGCGACGGCTTCGAGGTCGACCCGTTGGCGCTGCGCTGACCCTCAGCCGGCGGTGACGGGCTCTGGTTCGGGCCGGCCGCGGTTCACTGCGGCGAGCAGCATCTGCGCCACGTCGACCACCTCGACCTCGGGCCGGGCGGCCCCTTCACCCTGCTGGGCCGCCAACCCGTCGCTGAGCATCACCCGGCAGAACGGGCAGCCGATCGCGATCACGTCCGCGCCGGTGGCAACGGCCTCGGCGACCCGGTTGCCGTTGATCCGGGTGCCGATCTTCTCCTCCATCCACATGCGCGCCCCGCCTGCGCCGCAACAGAACGAGCGCTCGCTGTTGCGCGGCATCTCGCGTAGCTCGACGCCGGGCAGCGAGCCGATCAGCTCGCGCGGCGGGGCGTAGACCCCGTTGTGCCGGCCCAGGTAGCAGGGGTCGTGGTAAGTCACGCTGCGCCCGCTGCCCTCGACCGGAGCCACCGGCACCAGGCGCTTGTCGCGCACCAGGGTGTTCAGCAGCTGGGTGTGGTGCACCACCTCGTAGCTGCCGCCGAGCTGGGGGTACTCGTTCGACAGCGTGTTGAAGCAGTGTGCGCAGGTGACGACGATCTTGGTCGCGCCGGCCTCGGTGAGGGTCTCCACGTTGGCCTGCGCCAGCATCTGGAACAGGAACTCGTTGCCGGCTCGCCGGGCGGGGTCGCCGGTGCAGGCCTCGCCGTCGCCGAGCACCGCGAACTCCACCCCCGCCGTGTGCAGCAGCTCTGCCACGGCCCGCGTCGTCTTCTTCGCGCGGTCCTCGAACGCCCCCGCGCAGCCGACCCAGAACAGGTACTCGACCTCGGCCAGCGACTCGACGTCCTGCCCCACCTGCTTGACGTCGAACGGCAACCCCTTGGCCCAGTCCAGCCGGGCCCGGGAGTTCATGCCCCAGGGGTTCTGGGCGTTCTCGAGGTTCTTGAACAGCCCGCCGAGCTCGCTCGGGAACGACGACTCCATCAGCACCTGGTAGCGGCGCATGTCGACGATGTGATCGACGTGCTCGATGTCGACCGGGCACTGCTCGACGCACGCGCCGCACGTGGTGCACGACCACAGGACGTCGGGGTCGATGACGCCGAGCTCGCTGCCGTAGGCGCCCAGCGGGCGCTCGACGTCGTACCCGGTGGCGCCGATCAGCGGTCGCTCGTGGGCAGCCCGCGCCTCGTCGGACACGACGGCCTGGCCGGACACGGCAGCGAGGTAGGGCGCCTGGGCGTTCGCGTGGTCGCGCAGCGCCATCACGAGCATCTTGGGCGACAGCGGCTTGTCGGTGTTCCAGGCCGGGCACTGCGACTGGCACCGGCCGCACTCGGTGCAGGTGCTGAAGTCCAGCAGGCCCTTCCAGGTGAAGTCGGCGACCTTGCCGACGCCGAGCGCGTCGTCCTCGTCGAGCTCGTCGATGTTCTCGAAGTCGACCGGGGCACCCTTGATGCTGATCGGCTGCAGCGCGCCCAGCGACGTCCGTCCGCCGGCGTGCCGCTTGAGCCAGATGTTGGGGAAGGCGAGGAACCGGTGCCACGCCACACCCATGGTGGGTTGCAGCGCGACCGTCACGAACCACGCCATCGAGATCAGGATCTTGACCAGCGCGACGGCGACGACGGCGTTCTCCAGCGAGCCCTGGCTGGCGCCGGCGAAGGCCGCGCCGATGAACGACGTCAGGGGGAAGTGCAGCGCGCTGCCGCCGGTGAGGGCGTACTCGAGCGCGCGCAGGCTGAGGACGCACACCACGACGCCGACGATGGTGGCCTCGACGTAGTAGGCAGCCCACCAGGTCGGGCCGTAGAACCGCGAGCGCCGGCCGCCGGTGCCCGCAGCGCTACGCGGGTGGTCGCGTTGGCGGATCACGATCAGGGCGGCGATGCCCGCGAACGAGAGCCAGGCGATCGCCTCGGTGAGCCACTCGAACGGCGCGAAGTGGCCGATCAGCGGGAGGGCGAAACGCGGGTCGAACAGCTGCCCGTAGGCCGTCGCGAGCGAGAAGAACAGGACCCCGAACGAGACCATCACGAACCAGTGGGCAGCCGCCACGACGGGCAGCCGGGCCATCCGGGTGTGGCCGAGGAACTCGCGCACCAGGGTGACCGAGCGGGTGACGGGCGCATCGGTGCGGCTGCGGTCGGGCTGGCCCATCGAGAACGTCGCGACGAACCCGGCGACCGTGCGCGCGAACAGGGCGATCCCCACGGCGGTGGCGACGAGGGCGATGACGGCGGCGGCGACCTGCATGCGCGAAGTTTAGTGACCGGTCGGTAACTTCCGCGTCGCCGGACTCGGTGTGCTCCGCCACACCGACGGGCAGAAGTCGGGGCCGCGCCCGCGGCTCGTGCTCAGGCCGAGGCCGGTGGGTGGGGTCTGCCCGCCGGTGTCGGGCGGCCGCCCACCCGCCGGGTCAGGTCGCGGGCCGCCCGGGCCACGCGGTCGGCCAGCAGCGCCCGGTCGGCGGGATCGACGTCCGCCGCAGGGAAGGTGACCGCGAGCATGGTTGCACTGCGTTGCCCGTAAAAGCGGCTTGGGTCTTGTAAGGTTACGAACCTGA